>NZ_VOYW01000004.1:0-160406 GCF_013420085.1 Acinetobacter sp. YH12027 | reverse complement strand
TGAAGACATTTAGAATATTAAGTGAACGCTATCGAAATAGACGGAAAAGATTCGGTTTACGCATTAACTTAATCGCTGCACTGGTAAACCGGATAAATTTTCAATAATGACTTTCGCAAGAGATCTAATTATAAGAAAAAATCAAATCAGTATCCTGTGATTTATCAATGATGAATGTCATGAACTGTCAGAATATGACTGTTCATGACAATTAATCGTTTAATTTGAAAAATAAAACACAATAAATGCGGGCTTTTGAGACTTGGTATGCAAATTGCCTATTTGTCATTACGTTGAATGGGGAAACGTAATGAAACAGTCTGGTTTTACACTCATTGAAATTATGATCGTGGTGGCAATCATCGGTATTTTGGCTGCAATTGCTACTGTATCTTACAATGGCTATGTCGCTCGGGCGCAAGTGGCTGAAGTATTAACAATGATTTCACCCTATAAATTAAAACTGATTGAAAATTATTCAGAGGAACAAAACTGTGTAGATTTGAATACAGCGCTGAATGAAAGTATCAGTACCAAGTATATTGCGAGTAGTGAAATTACTGATGTGGCAGGAACGTGTTCAGTGGTTTTTACGTTTAAATCAACAGATGTCAATTTTGCTCTTCGCTCAAAGCAGATCTATTTTAGTATTCCAGATGGTTTAAATGGTGCTTGGAATTGTCAATCGGATGATATTTCGCAGCGAAATTTACCTGCTACATGTCGTGGGATCTAAAGTATTGAATGTGAAACCGTGAGTATATTGGATAAGTGCTGATTTTACAGGGATGATTACGACGTTTGAGTTACCCAAACCATAGTGGGTTTAATTATTGAAAGTATTTCATATTTCAAATGGTCATTTATTTAGACAAGCTTTGACTACTACTTTTATTTGCAATTGCCTTTCGATGTAGCGGACTTTTATCAGTTATGAAGCGGTTGCTTTCTCTGCCAAACTCTAAATATGCATTGCGCTGTCATTGACTCGCCATATAAAAGCGTCACTGTATACAAAATAAACAACATGCATAGGCTTAAAATTGAGCAATAAGCACCCAAAATACAGGTGGTGCAGGAATAATTAGCGAAAATTTGCCCCTGAGGCTTTACCCATTCCGCTTTTTTTAAGACAATATACGCATCTTTGAATTCTTATTCATCTTACTCTTTTAAACCATTTGTTTGGACTCTGACCTATGACAACCCCGCTTAACGAACGTCGTATTGCAAACGCAATTCGTGTATTGGCAATGGATGCTGTGCAAAAAGCAAATTCAGGACATCCAGGTGCTCCAATGGGGATGGCAGATATTGCTGATGTGGTATGGCGTGAATTCCTCAACCACAACCCTGCAAACCCACAATGGGCAAACCGTGACCGTTTCGTATTGTCAAACGGCCATGGCTCTATGTTGCAATATGCGTTATTGCACTTAACAGGTTATGACCTGTCTATTGAAGATTTGAAATCTTTCCGTCAATTGCATTCTAAAACTCCAGGCCACCCAGAATTGGGTTATGCACCGGGTATCGAAACAACCACGGGTCCATTGGGTCAAGGTATTGCAAACGCTGTAGGTTTTGCACTTGCTGAAAAAACTTTAGCGGCTCAATTCAACAAAGAAGACATTAAAGTTGTAGATCACAACACATACTGCTTCTTGGGTGACGGTTGTTTAATGGAAGGTGTTTCTCACGAAGCTTGTTCATTGGCAGGTACTTTGGGTCTAGGTAAATTGGTTGTTTACTACGATGACAACGGCATCTCAATTGATGGTGAAGTAGAAGGCTGGTTCTCTGACGACACAGAACAGCGTTTCTTGGCATACGGCTGGCAAGTGCTTAAAGTTGACGGTCATGATACAGACGCAATCCGCGCAGCAACTGTTGAAGCGAAAGCTGAAACAGCTAAACCAACTTTAATTATCTGTAAAACCATTATTGGTTTAGGTTCTCCAAACAAACAAGGTAAAGAAGATTGCCACGGTGCGCCGCTTGGTAATGATGAAATCGCTTTAACTCGTGAAGCTTTGGGCTGGACAGAAGGTCCATTCGAAATTCCTGCTGATGTATATGCAGCTTGGGATGCAAAAGCGAAAGGTACTACTTCTGAATCTGCTTGGAACGACACATTTGCGGCTTATGCTGCTAAATATCCAACAGAAGCGGCTGAACTCAAACGTCGTCTTTCTGGTGAATTACCTACTGACTTCGCTGTAAAAGCGGATGCTTATATTGCAGAAGTAAATGCAAAAGCTGAAACAATCGCTACTCGTAAAGCGAGCCAAAATGCCATTCAAGCATTTGCACCACAGCTTCCAGAAATTCTAGGTGGTTCTGCTGACCTTGCAGGTTCTAACCTGACTTTATGGAAAGGCGCAGAAGGCGTTGAATCTAACCCAGCGGGTAACTACGTTCATTACGGTGTACGTGAATTCGGTATGACTGCAATTGCGAACGGTGTAGCGCTGCATGGCGGTTTCGTTCCTTATGTAGCAACATTCCTGATGTTCATGGAATATGCACGTAATGCAGTACGCATGTCTGCATTGATGAAACAGCGTGTGATTCATGTGTATACACATGACTCAATTGGTCTAGGTGAAGATGGTCCTACACACCAACCTGTAGAGCAAATTGCATCTTTACGTGGTACACCAAATCTAAACACTTGGCGTCCATGTGACACTGTTGAAGCGTCTATTTCTTGGAAATCTGCATTGTTACGTAGCGAAGGCCCTACAGCGTTAATCTTCTCTCGTCAAAACTTGCCATTCCAAACTCGTACAGCAGATCAAATTGCTGACGTAGCGAAAGGCGGTTATGTACTTGCAAAAGAAAAAGGTGAGTTGAAAGCAATCATCATTGCAACAGGTTCAGAAGTTTCATTGGCAATGGATGCTTACGCGCAACTTGAAGGTGTGCGTGTGGTTTCTATGCCATGTGCTGAAGAATTCGTAAAACAAGACGCTGCTTACCGTGAAGCGGTTCTTCCTGCTGCGATCCGTGCGCGTGTTGCTGTTGAAGCTGCGCATGTGGACTACTGGTGGAAATTTGTTGGTCTTGATGGTCGTGTAATCGGTATGACGACTTACGGTGAATCTGCTCCAGCAAAAGACTTGTATCAACACTTTGGTATTACTGCTGATGCTGTTGTTGCTGCTGTGAAAGAAATTACCGCTTAATTTATAAAGATTAACCGTAAAAAAGACGCCCCAGAGAAGGGGCGTTTTTTATTGCAGAGATTAAATATATTTTTTAATTGTGAAATAACGATTTGTAACGAATGAATTAAAGCATTGGTTTAAAATTAATTCATTCATGCAGTATTCAGCCACGGGTGCAATGTTGCCCCAAGTGAGGAAACGATGAGCCTTTACGATCAGATAAATGATGAAATTGTACTGATGGATGCTGGTGAACAGAAATGGATTGGCACAGACTTAGAGCTTGAAGCAATGGTTGCAGTAGAATTGATGCTGCAAGATTTGCAAGAAGACAAAGTGATTAAGATTCGCCGTAAGAACCATGAAAAGCATACAGGCTTGAAGCAGGTTGACCGCATTTTGGTTGAGAAGCTATAAGCTAAATGGTTAAAAAGTCCGATTGTTCGGGCTTTTTATTTGCCTATCGTATTTATAAAACGGATAAGAAAAAGTCCATCCAATACTTATCAAGACTAAAAAAGAGCGCATTAAATACAGTGTTTTCAACACATGAAGCTTTATTTCAGTTATAAAAATCCAGTGATCATTTAAAAAAGACATTGAACGTGCAAATACAAATTAAAAATTTAACTGAAATTTCAAAAAGCCAATGGCAGCCGCTCTGGGAGCTGTATTTAGAATTTTATAAAAGTCAGGTGGCGGATGCAGTGACCGAGCGAACATGGCAAAGGTTACATGCTGCTGAGTGCGAACATATGTATGGCTTTGCAGCCGTAATTGAACATCAAGTGGTTGGGATCGTGCATGTCATAGAACATGAGAGCTGCTGGACATTGCATCCTTATGCCTATTTGCAAGATTTATATACGCTTGAAGAATATCGCGGGCAGGGTATTGGCAAGGCGCTGATCGCGAAAGTGAAAGAATATTGTGATCAGCGGCAGTGTGACCGTGTGTATTGGCTGACGCATCAGGACAATGAAACTGCGCAAAAGCTGTATGATCAAATCGCGAGAAAAACCGGATTTATCCAATACCGCTGTCATTAACTCAATGTAAAAGGCCATTCCAAATCAACAGCAGCTTTTGCGCATCTCAGTATTAAGCTGAAACTTTAAAGTTTTTAGCTGAGTCAGCATCTTGCTGAATGATCCATTCTCCACCTACGCGGAATGATGATGCTGAGGCGTAGGTATCTTCCATAAATTGGAAAAAGCTGATTAAACCGTTTTGAACTTTGGCTTTAATTGAAAAAGGCGAGGTGAAAGTATTTTTTGCATAGACTGAGGTGTAGGTGAATTGACCAAATACAGCTACGGTTTCATTTTCAGCGATCATATCCGTGATTTGAAAGTCGTCGATATTCCAGTAGGTCCCAACGTTGGCAAAGGTATATATATAAATGTCTCTGCCTGTGCCAGACCCAGCCCACGGCTCAATTTGTTTAAGTTCTGGGTTGCTGAAGTTTAAGGAAACATATGCCGCGTCTTCGGCTACCAGTAGCTGAGTTGCATTTTCGACGAGTTCTTTTGAAGTATTCATAAGAAATGCCAAAACGACATCTTTGGGCGTTTTAGTATTTAAGGCTTTTTCAATAGCCAGCGATTGTTCTGTCATTTTTGGGTACTCAGATTGTTATGATGTCTAAAAATCTTAAGTGGATTTGTTTAGAAAACCTACGACTCTGATAGGTTGATGTTTCCTAAATTTAGGATAAATAACTCATGGATCAATTAAATTATTAATTATTTGAAATATATGGAAAATTTAATAATTGAGAGTGGTTGTAGATGCTGCTACAGATTTTACAAAACTATCGTTCTAAACATGCAACAAAACGTTTTATCTTTAAAGCTGTAATACGGCTAAAAATCTATAGACTTAATGGTATTCGAAAGTGAGATAAAAACATGAACTTTAAAGCATTAACAATCGGTTTGGCGGTAGCATCAGTTACAACAATTTCTATGGCAAAACCTGTTGCCTATCAAATTGATCCTACTCATACAGCAACAGTATTTACGTGGAATCATTTTGGTTTCTCAACACCTTCTGCAAACTTTAGTGACATTCAAGGGACAATTAATGTCGATAATGCAAAACCTGCAAATTCGTCTGTGAATGTGACGATTCCATTATCAAGCTTAAATACCAATGTCAAAGCATTAGATGATCATTTAAAAACAGCAGATTTCTTTGATGCTGAAAAATATCCAAATATCACGTTTAAAAGCACAAAAGTTCAAGCGATCAGCAAAACTAAATACAAAATCACGGGTGATTTAACAGTTAAAAATGTGACTAAACCAGTGGTATTGGACGCTGTATTGAACAAGCAAGCCGTTCACCCAATGACTAAGGCGGAAACGATTGGTTTCAATGCAACGACTTCTTTTGATCGTTCAGCATTTGGTGTAGGTGCATATGTACCGAATGTAGGCGACAAAATTACGGTAAATATTACGACTGAAGCCGCTGTGTCTACAGCAAAGGCAGCAGCGAAATAAGATTTAGCTCCCTCAGCTAAGTTAGGAAAGCACCCATCTGGGTGCTTTTTTATGTTTTAAATATATTTAATTGGTGTGTGATCAATCGCGATTGATCAGCAATAGGCAGCCAAAACTGATGAAGATTCCACCGGTAATGGCGTCAATTTTTTTACTAAATTTTTGATAGTAATACGTCATTTTAGGTGCTGAGAATAAGACCGCAACCAATGCAAACCAAATCAAACTTTCAATAAAGACTAAAGCCAATAAAAAGCTTTGATCAAAAATGCTGACCTTTGCACTGATCCCAATAGAAAATACACTAGTGAAATAAACCAATGCTTTAGGATTGGCCATATTGGTCAAGAAACCTTGAAATAACAGCGTCAAAGGCGATTTTTTCTGTACGGCTTGCTCGGTTGGTTTTGTTATTGTGCCGAGGTCTTTACTCCATGCAGACTTTAATAACTGAGAGCCTAAATATAAAAGATATAGGCCTCCCAAAATCATGAGGCATTGTTGTAACCAAGCCATTTTCTGAAATAGAAAATGTAAGCCACTTATTGCACAAATTGACCAAACTAAAATACTGAGTGAAATACCTAACGCGGCAAATAATGCATGTGATCTGGATTGTCGAATAGCACTTTGGGTGACAAAAAAGAAGTCAGGGCCTGGGCTGATGAGAGCAAAAAAGTGGATGAGCGCAATGCTGAGTAAGGGAGTCATTATAATGGCTTATACGTTTTGAAGTGCAACCGTTATAAGCCATTTAGCATTAAATTAATAGCTGTTTTAAAGCTCAAGCTGTTGTAAAAATTGTTGCAAAATAAGGGGAGCAACACGTTCTAAATGAGGTGCATGTTGTTGGCTTTCCATGCGCAAATTTGGAATGTTAATTTGTGCTTTATGTAGTTCACATGTATGCCCAATCAGCCATTTTTCCATGGCCTGAGCTTCTGCTTCAATATGAAACTGTAGGGCTAAAATATTGGGCCCATAGCTAAACGCTTGATTCGGGTAAATTGCCGAGCTGGCGAGCAGTTGTGCATTTGCAGGTAAATCAAAGGTATCACCATGCCAATGCAGTACAGGCACTTGATCTAATGGCGCTAATATATTGTCACTGATGGCATCAAGCGCTAAGGAACTCCAACCGATTTCTTTGCTATGACCTGCATAAACTTTAGCGCCCAATGCATACGCAATAAGCTGAGCACCTAAGCAAATGCCTAAAGTCGGTAATTTACTCTCTAAACGTACTTTAAGTAAGTCTATTTCTTTTTGTAGGAATGGGTAGTCATCAGTTTCATAGACTCCGATCGGGCCACCCAAAATGATGGTAAGCCCTGTATGTTGCATAGCTTTACTCAGGTCATCGACTCCAGCTTCGAAGTATCTCACCCGATAACCCAATTGGTAAAATACATCTTCCAATGAACCCAAATCTTCAAATGCAAGGTGTTGAATGACGTAAATGGTTTCGTTTAATGCAGTACTCATAGGGATTTTTCAGGATTAAAATTTCAAAATAGAATGTAGCTTGAATTGTCGGAGATTAAAAAGGAAAACTGTAAATTTTTCACAATTGCGAAAAGAGATAAATATAGAAGTTGGCTGAAGCATATTGTTTTTTTCTTTGAATGATTAGGTTCGTTCGTTGAACTTAGCATTTAAAACCTTTGGTGCTGTGAATTAAGGGATCCCGAAAGGCTTTATTGGCAAAATTTATGAGAAAAAGTGCATGAAATTTTGATAAAGCTTTGGTTTGCTATAAAAAAAAGATGAAAAACCAATGGAAAAGCGTTTAGAGATGCGTATGATGAAATCTTCGACAAACAACAGTTCATTTTTCTTTTAATATCATCACATAATTAGATAACTGATTTTAAAAGTAAAAAAATATAAGCCAGGGAACTTGTATGCAGTCAAAACATAATCGAGATGCCAGTCTCTTGCATGCGATACATAAAATTTTATTGAAGGAATGGGACCCGTTAGGGATTCGCCGTATTCCTGCTTTACGTGATGAATATGATGATTATTTGCCCAATATTTTTAAATTAATTCAAGAGGATTCTAGTGAATCAGAAATTTTTGAATATTTATGGTGGGTTGAGCAAAAGGTCTTAGAGAAAAAAGGGCAGAAGGAACATACCCTAAAAATTGCGAAAATGTTGAAGGCAATTGAGCGCTAGTTTGCGGTCGTGTACGCATAAAAAACCGATTCGTTGTCCGTATCGGTTTTTTATTTTAAATCTCTTAGAAGTCTCTTAGAAACGGTTTAGAATTTCTTTTCTAAGGTAAACATAAAGCTTGGAATTGCTTCATTGATACGAGATTGGTATAGCGCGCCAGAACTTTGTTCTTTTAACACTTCTTTATAATCTGAGCTGAGAATATTACGTGCATTGACCGATGCAGACCAATTTTGATCAAAGCGTTTAGTAAAACTCACATCCATATTGACGCGTTCATTGCTGGTGCGATTGTACGGTTCGTTACTCAGCGCACGTGTATATTCAGGGGTATAATTGAGGTTCACACTTGTTGCAATACGCCACGGTTGATAGTTATAAGATAAACCAGCACTTGCGGTATAAGGTGCAACATCACTTGCCAAACGGTCAGAGCCGTCAGTTTCTTCAATTTTTGCACGTACAGTTGAAAGTTGAGCATTCAACATAAATGAATGACCATTCTCCGTTTGCTTCAGTGCATAACGTCCAGCAATTTCTATACCATAAGTAGTTGCACTGTCTTGGTTATAAGGACGTTCGACAAAACGGCAATCGGTATTTCCTGTTTCACAACGACCGCCTGTAGCATTTTCTGACAGGATCGATTTTTCGATATAGTCATTAATTTCTCGATAATAGGCAGTGATATTTACACCGCCAGCAGGGGTGTTATAGCCTAAGGTTGTTTCGTAAGCATTAATAGTTTCAGGTCGTAAGTCTGGATTACCACCACGATTAGGGTTGTTTAGTGTCCCAGCATCGCTATCTGTAGAAACTGAAACAGTCGGCATCAATTGATTGCTACGTGGGTTTTTAAAAGCCTGACTCAAATTGGTTTGAAGTGACCATTGGTCATTAAAGTCAAAACGGTGTGCTAATACAGGACTCAAATGCTGATCTTGATAATCCACTAAACCTGAACGATCAATCCACTCTTGGCGTACACCTAAAGTTAATGTTTGGCGCTGCGTATATCTCCAACTACCTTCGACATATGCAGCATATAATTGTTCATCTAAGGTCTCTGCAATATTGCTTTCAAGTTCATTGCTACGTAGGTCGGTACCAAATTTTATTTGCCGTTTTGAGTCGAACTTTCGGACACCGTCGTAGCCTAAGCCATATTCATTAATTTGTTCGTCAATATACGATTGAGAATCTCTAAATTCTGTCAATTCAGTTTCATTTTGCTGTTCGATAGATAAGCGAATTTTGTCTGAATTTCCTTGGTCTTTACGCTCATACCGTGTGTTGAGATGAATGCTGTCATTTTTATCTTTTTGGACTTGGGAGCCACTTGAACCTTCGCTTTCATTGTTGCGATAAAACATTTCAGCGACCAGTTTTTGTTGATCATCAAGCTGATATTCAACACGAGGAGTTAACATCTGTGAAGTACGATTGGTGATGCGTTTCTGGGTTTTCGTTCCTGTTGCATCTTGTGTACGGGTGAGTGTATCTGAATCATTCCACATTTGGCTCCCAGATAAACTATAGATCCAAGCGGCCATCCATTTGAAAGTTTAAATTTGTACGTTCTTCTTCACGTGTATTTGATTTGGTTAGGCCATAACCAGCACGTACAGATCCACTCAAGCGCGTGCCATTCAATGGTTCTTTTAAAATAATATTGATGACTGCAGATGATGCAACCGAGCCTTGAGCGACGCTCGGTTGTTTTGTGATTTCAAGGCGTTCGATCATTTCGGGTGTAATGCTATCAACAACTGACATGCCGCCGCGAGGACCACCCTGTACAGGTTCACCATTGATTAAGAACACGGGTGCGCCACCACCACGAAAACGCATGCCGCCAGCACCTGCACCACCACGTGGACCACCACCAGCACCGGGGAGTTGAAACCCTGCAGCACGACGCAGCGCATCATTGATTGACTGATCGCCAAATTTCAACATTTCATCACGGCTTACAATGGTTTTTGCGACAGCACTGATATCTGGGTCTTTGGGCTTAGTGCTTGCTGTCGGAACTTCAAATGTTAAAGCTTCCATTTGCTGAACTGCTACAGATTCTTGCGGATTTTGAACAGTATCTGCGGCCCAAATTGATGTTGAGATCGTAAGTAATGCGTAACTTAAGCTGGTCAGTTTGAGTGTAGTGTGCGCGCCGTGCATTATTTGGTTGTCCAAATGTAATTTTGGCAAAGAATAACGGAAAATTATGGAGAAAAATTGAGGAAAATAGCCGAGATGAGCATTTCGTTAGATTAGTTTTTAACAGGCAGGTGAAAGGTTGTGCGGCAATAAGGAAAGCCTTAATCGTTGGGAAGAAATTAAGGCCTATTAACGTCGCTACAAAATAATAAATAACAGATGTTACTACGCAGTAACATCGGAAGCGTACTTTGCTTTAAATAAACAAGATATGCGGTCATGTCATCAACAATCGTTTGAGACAGGACTACTTATATTTAAAAATGTTTTTGCGATACGTTGAATAATTTGACGGTAGTGAATGAGTTTTGTCAGTGAAGTCATTGCACCGCAAGATAGTTTCCTTGCGAAGCTTCGAATTTCATTTTGCCGAATGAGAAGCAACGTTTCGTAAGAGTACCTCCGGCTTAGGACTAATCCTTGTTTTCAATTCCTAAATGTAAGACTCTGTCGAATAGACTTAAATATTATTTCAAAAATGCGAAATGACTTTTATGTGTATAACATGAGTAAATACATCTAAAAAATAAGCCGCTGAAGAAAAATTTAGACATAAAAAAACCCTCGTCTTTCGATGAGGGTTTTTCGTATTCTGGAGCGGGAAAGGAGACTCGAACTCCCGACCCCAACCTTGGCAAGGTTATGCTCTACCAACTGAGCTATTCCCGCAATGAGGTGAATTATAGAGAATTTCACACAACTGTCAACTCTCTATGCTTCTGTTTGCTTAATTAATCAGCACGGCGCCAAATAGTGCCTTGACGAGTATCTTCAAGAACAACCCCTTGATCTAACAAAGATTGACGAATGTCATCTGCTTTGGCAAATTCTTTGGCTTTTTTCGCATCTTTACGTTGTTGAATTAAATCTTCAATTTGCTCTTCAGAGAGACCTAGAGCTTCCTGACCAATATCTGATTTTAAGAATTCATCAACATTATGCTGAACCAAACCTAAAATATTGGTCAAGTGACGCAATGTCGAATAATACACAGCCGCTTGTTCAGCATTTTCATCTTTTACGGCACGGTTCAATTCTTTGTTGACTTCAAACAATACCGCAATTGCTTCTGCGGTGTTGAAATCATCACGCATAGCGGCATTAAAGCGCTCAACTAAAGCATCATCCAAAGTTTCTACGGTTTTTTCACCATAGACTTGTTGATACGCTTTAAATGAATGGTAGAAACGGGAAAGGGTATTTTTCGCTTCTTTTAAAGCAGTGTCAGAGAAGTTTACTGGGCTACGGTAATGTGATGACACAATAAAGAAGCGAATCACTTCAGGGTGGAATTTATCCATCACATCACGAATAGTGAAGAAGTTACCTAAAGACTTCGACATTTTTTCGCCATCGACGTTAATAAAGCCGACATGCATCCAGTAATTAACATACTGTTCGCCAGTAGATGCCTCAGATTGCGCAATTTCATTTTCATGATGCGGGAAAGTTAAGTCTGAACCACCACCATGAATATCAAAATGGTTACCTAAGCAGCAGGTCGACATCGCTGAACATTCAATATGCCAGCCCGGACGGCCATTGCCCCAAGGCGAAGCCCAAGAAGGTTCATTTTCTTTGGCATGTTTCCAAAGCACGAAGTCAAAAGGATGTTTCTTTTCTACTTCTACATCAACGCGTTCAGAAGCACCAGCCTGCATATCGTCAAGTTTACGACCCGAAAGACGACCATATTTGGTAAACTTTTCAACTTCAAAATAAACATCGCCATTTGCAGATGGATATGCTGTACCTTTGTTAACCAAGTTACCAATCATATTCTGCATTTGATCGATATAGTCTGTTGCACGTGGTGCTTCATCAGGTGCTGCACAACCTAAATTGGCAGCATCTTCGTTCATGGCCTTAATAAAACGGTCGGTTAAAGCAGTAATGCTTTCGCCATTTTCATTGGCACGGGCAATGATTTTGTCGTCAATATCGGTAATGTTGCGAACGTATTTAACGTTCCAGCCCTGACTGCGCAGGAAACGGATAATGTAGTCGAATGCAACCATAACTCGAGCGTGACCAATATGACAGTAGTCATACACGGTCATTCCACAGACATACATGTCGATATGTCCTTCTTTGCGAGGTACGAATTCTACTTTTTTACGTTGCTCTGAGTTATATAGAACAAAAGGTTGCATAGGTCTTCAAATTGTTTCTACCAAAAGATGGCTCATCTTAACCTAAGCATTTTTTTTCATAAAGTTAAAACCCAAAAAAGCAGATATTTTTTAATGCTTGATGTAATTGTACTGCTGGAAAAAGAAGTTGAAGGCTCATTTGATTCGGGCTGAATTTCATTTGAGAGTTTAATTCAATTTATCTGTTCCTAAGATAAAAATGAAGAAATGCATCTTTTCTGCATAATTCATGAATTCTTATACATTTGGAAACGTGCTATTTGCATAGATATGATAAAATTGTGAAAATTTTTATTTTGAAAGTGAGAGCGCACCTCTCACGGCTTAAGGTATAACAACTTTGAATCCACCAAATATGCCGAATCAAGTCGATTTTCAGAAAGTCGCATTAGAAACTTTGCGTATTGAAGAGCATGCTTTACAAGTATTAGCGACGCAAATAGATGATCGTTTTAGCCAAGCCTGCGAAATCATTTTACAGTGCAAAGGGCGTTTAGTGATTACTGGTATGGGCAAATCGGGTCATATCGGTCGTAAAATGGCCGCTACATTTGCCTCGACTGGTACGCCATCTTTCTTCATGCATCCGGGTGAAGCTGGACATGGTGATTTGGGCATGTTGGTTAAAGGTGATGTGCTCATTGCAATTTCAAACTCAGGTAAGAGTGATGAAATTATGATGCTGATGCCATTGATCAAACATCTGGGCATTCCTCTCATTACTATGAGTGGCGACAATAAAGGCCCAATGCCACAAAATGCCGATGTCGCATTGACCTTGGGTAATATTCAAGAAGCATGCCCTTTGGGGCTAGCTCCGACCTCAAGTACCACTGCAACATTAGCCTTAGGTGATGCCCTTGCGGTTGCTTTATTGGATGCACGTGGCTTTACCTCGGATGATTTTGCACGCTCTCATCCTGCTGGAGCGTTGGGTAAGCGTTTGTTATTGCATGTAAAGCATCTTATGCATACAGGTGAAGACTTACCCAAAGTGTCGCCAGAGACACCAATGAATAAAGTTCTCTACGAAATTTCAAATAAACGTTTGGGACTCACCACGATTGTCGATGAAAACGATACCTTATTGGGTATCTTTACCGACGGTGACTTACGTCGTTTGATTGATAAACAGCAAGGCTTTGATGTGAATATGAAAGTCTCAGAAGTGATGATTAAAAATCCTTTGACCATTTCACAAGAAGAACGCGCGGTACATGCTTTAGAACGTATGAACGAAAAGAAAATTACACAATTTGTAGTTGTTGATGATGCCAAGAAAGTGATTGGGATTATCAGCATGCATGATCTGATTCAGGCTGGGGTAAATTAAGAAAATGGCATCGTATGTATTGCTAGAACAAGCGCGTCACATAGAAGCACTGGTACTGGATGTAGATGGAATTTTAAGTGATGGATTTGTAACGTTGACCAATAGTGGCGATGAAATCAAATCTTTTGATATTCGTGATGGCTTGGGCATGAAGTTAGTGCAAAAAGCGGGTATCAAAGTCATCATTATTACCGGCCGTAAAAGTAATATTGTTGAAAAACGCATGTCTGACTTAGGTGTGGACTTGGTTTTTCAAGGACGTGAAGACAAAGGTGTTGCCTTGACTGAAGCCTGTGCACAGTTTGGTATTGATCCTTCAGATTGCCTATATATGGGCGATGATTGGCCCGATCTTTCAGCCTTTGCTATTGCAGGGATGAAAGTGACCGTACCGAATGGACATTTAGAAGTACGTCGCCGTGCAGATCTTGTTACTCAGGCGATGGGTGGACGTGGTGCTGTTCGTGAAATCTGCGATATGCTTTTAGTTTCTAAAGGTGTATACCAGGAACTACTTGAAAAATATGCAAGTGCACCTTATTAATAAATTGATGCAGTCATTGGATTGAATCTCCGCTTATGGATACTAAAGTTTTATACGTGACAGCTGTGGTCATTGCTGCAGTAAGCGGTGGTTTTTACTATTTCGGTGGAAAGGGTAATAAGCTTCAGGCGGACTCTTCGAAAAGTATGACTTACTCAGCTGAAAACATTAACCTGACGCAGACTGATGAGCAGGGAAAATTGCATATTCGTGCGCAAGTCGATCGACTTGAGCAGGATTTGCAAAAGCAAACGTCTCATTTAGTCAATCTGAAAGCATCGACCTATCAAGATGGTGCTGTCGATGCCACGTTCTTTGCCAAACAAGCCAATGGTATGGATGATAACCAAAAAATCGTACTGAGTGACAATGTGGTTGCAACAAAATTGATGCGTGAAGGGCAAATGGAGTTTCGTACTGAGGAACTAACTGCTTTTCCAAAAAAGCGTGAAATAGAAACGGACAAGATTGTAACGGTGATTTCACCACAAGCCGAATTTGTCAGCCAAGGTTTAAAAGCAAATTTAAACGACGGTCAATACGAATTTTTTAATATTCGAGGAAAGTATGAACCATAATTTTAATCGAAAAACTGCAAAAACTTTCCTAAAACGTACAGCGCTAATCGGTTCACTGGCGTTATGTTCAGTTGCAGCTTTTGCTTTGCCTTCAGATCGTAATCAACCGATTTCATTGGTTGCCGATCGTGCAACGTTTAATGAAAAAACCGGGATTACGACGTATACCGGTAATGTCATCATTGAACAGGGTTCGATGAAGCTTCAGGCAAACTCAATTGTTGCGAACTTAAACAGCAAAAAAGAGATCAGTACGATTACAGCAACGGGTGGGCCAGCACATTTCCAACAAAAAACTGACCCTGCCAAAGGCTATGCAAAAGGCCAAGCGCAAAAGATCGTCTACAATGCTGAAACAGGTATTATCACCATGACGGGTGGTGCTTTGTTACAACAAGATGGTGCAAGTATTCGTGGTAATAGCCTGAAATACAGTATGAATAAAGGCGATATCGTTGCTGAAGGTACACCAAATAAATCTGGATCTTCTTCAGGTCGTGTTCAAATCGTGATTCCACCGTCAAGCACTAAGTCCTTCCCAGGAGCACGTGATTAATGGAGCAAACCTCGCAAGTTCAAACTTTATGTATTAAACATTTAGCCAAAAACTACAGTAAGCGTTGGGTGGTAAAGGATGTGTCCTTTAGCATGCAAAGTGGTCAAATTGTTGGTTTACTTGGTCCAAATGGTGCAGGTAAAACTACAAGTTTCTATATGGTTGTTGGCCTAGTGCGTATGGATAAAGGTGAGATTCATTTAGATGATCTTGATTTGTCTGACTTGGCAATGCATGAGCGCGCACGTAAAGGTATTGGTTATCTACCTCAAGAAGCATCTATTTTTAGAAAATTAACCATTTCTGAAAATATCATGTCTATTCTAGAAACCCGTAAAGATCTAAATAAGCAACAACGTCAGCAACGTTTAACGGAATTGCTTGCTGACTTTAAAATCACACACATCAAAGATTCTCTTGGTATGAGTGTGTCGGGTGGTGAGCGACGCCGTGCGGAAATCGCGCGTGCGTTAGCGGCAGACCCTAAATTTATGTTACTAGATGAACCTTTTGCAGGGGTCGATCCTATTTCAGTGGGTGATATCAAAGACATTATCCGAACATTGAAAGATCGTGGTATTGGTGTATTAATTACCGACCATAATGTGCGAGAAACTCTAGCAATTTGTGAGCACGCCTATATCGTGAGTGAAGGCTCAGTGATTGCAGAAGGCACACCAGAAGAAGTGCTTGCAGATGAAACGGTACGTAAAGTTTATCTTGGTGATGATTTTACCGTTTAATTGAATAAAATAAGAAATTGCCCGTTGAATGGCGCTAGTTTGGTTCAGCGGGTTTATCTTATTGTCGGAAATGACAAAAACTGAGTAATTAATCTAAAAATTAACAAAAATATCAGTATACATTAAACTAAAAATACGATCTGCAAAAATCATGCGATTACGAAAGATGAATGGTCTTCAATCAAGCCTCCAGTATTGGGGGCTTTTTTGTGGATGTAAGTCTTTCAAAAAACGCTATAATATCCGTTGATAGAGGATCTAAAGACGTTATGCCATTTACACTTGCCGCACAGTTTGAATATGAAGAAGACATAAAAAAAAGTCGTTTTCAAGCCATCGCAGTTCCTGTGGAAAATGAACAAGCCGTTAAAGACTTTCTCGAAGCCCATAAAGATATCTCAACAACACATCAGTGCTGGGCATGGAAAATTGGACATACCGTACGTTTCAATGACGATGGTGAGCCTTCAGGCACAGCAGGTCGGCCCATTCTAGCAACCATAGAAGGGAATGATCTAACCAACGTATTGGTCTTGGTTAATCGTTGGTATGGCGGAATTAAGCTCGGCACAGGGGGCTTGGTACGTGCCTATGGTGGCTGTGCCGGTCAATGTCTGCTGCAGGCTGAAAAAATTGAACTCATTGAGAAGAAAAAAGTGCAATTTAGTTGTCAGTTTAATGAGTGGGCAATTTTCCAATATGAACTCAATCAGCAGCAAATTGAATTTCAGGAAGACTACACAGTGGAAGGTGTAAATGTACTTGCATCATTGCAAATTCATCAAATCCAACCACTGCAGTTAAAGATACAAGATGTAACTCGCGGACGTGAACAACTGCATATCGTCGAGGCTGATGAAGATGAATGAACAAGATCCATTATTGAAATATCGAGAGCAACATAAGCATCGTCTGAATTATATGCCTTGGTTGTATTGGTCACTTAAACCGAAAAATCGTGGTTGGGCCGAAGCTTGGCAACAGGAATATCAAGACTATCTCAAATCGATGGAAACCGTTGAAATTGGTGAAAACTGTTTTATATCGCCATTGGCTCATATTTTTGCCGAACCGGGACGTAAGATTGTTATTGGAGATAACAGCTTTATTGCGGCGGATTGCACTTTGCATGGCCCAATAGAAATAGGCAATGAAGTGGCGATCAATCATCACTGTATTTTAGATGGTGGGCGAGTGGGTATCAAAATTCACGATCAGGTTCGTATGGCGGCATATTGCCATTTATACGCTTTTGATCATGGAATGGATGTCAATCAACCGATCTATCAGCAAGCTGTACGATCACAAGGGATTGAGATAGAGCGTGATGTTTGGCTAGGTGCGCATGTTGGAATCAAGGATGGCATTCACATTGCTGAGCAGGCTGTGGTCGGCATGAACAGTATGGTGACGAAAAATGTCGAAGCGCGTGCAATCATTGCGGGAAATCCTGCAAAACTCATTCGATATCGTGAATAAATAATCGCCAAATAGGTCATAAATCGTTTTTATGCTTACACAAATGCATGCACAGTGAAACAGAGTTGTGATAAGTTAAAAATAACAAACAACATTTTATAGCCAAGCAATAATAAAACGAGGGCTAATCATGAAACGAGTTATCGCCTGTATCGACTCTTCTCCATGCATTAATGCACTAGCTGATGCTGCTGCTTGGGTTGCTAAACAAACTCACCGTGAGTTGGTTTTACTGCAAATACTTGATTACTATCCGGCAAGTTATCACTTAGGTGAAATCAGTGGAGTGATTGGGTTTGAAAGTAATGCTATGCTCTTGAAAGAACTCGCGGAGTTAGAACAAAAACAAAGTGATTTAGCGTTAGATTATAGTAATAACTTGCTCAAACACATTTCTGAAATGATCCAAGATAAGCATGGTATTCAAACCACCCATATTCAGGAAAAGGGCGACTTCTTAGAGCAAAGTTTTAATGTGTTGCAAGATGACGATATTGTTTTAATTGGTCGCGTGGGTGAACGTTCAGCAGAGCGCAATAAGCCGCTTGGTAGTAATGTTGAAAACTTTATACGTGGTGCAAGTTGTACAGTTATGACTGTAGGGCCAACGTTTAAACCACCGACTCGTTTTATTTTTGCCTATGAATATTCGCCTAAATGCGTTGAGTTAATGAAGCGTGTGGCACAAAGTGATCTACTTAAACTCTTACAATGTCATTTGGTTTATGTTGGAGATCACCCACAAATCTTGGATGATCCAAAAAATTATTTAACCAATGCCGGTCTCGATGTGGTGACAGAATACCGTTATGGCGATGTTTCGGAAAATATTCTGGACTATCAACAAGAGCATGGCATTCAGTTAATCGTACTTGGCGCTTTTAGCCACAGTAAAATCCATCAGTTCTTCTTGGGCAGTATCACCACCAGTATTTTCAGAAATTCGAGTGTTCCATTGTTGGTTGTAAAATAAGTTGAGCAAACGAACAGAGTTGATTTAAAAACAATCAGAGTTATCCTCATAAATTGTGGATAACTCTGTGTGCAGTGTTTATAAGTAATTGTTTTGAAAATAAAATACTGTATTGATTATTTTTTATACCTTTACTCAAGATGTCTAAAAAACACCTCGATTAAGATTATTTAACGATTGCAATTGCAAAACCATCATGACCTTTACAACCTACAGTTTGAAGTGCCGTGCAGGATAAAATTTTCGGATGATTTTGCATAGCTTTGAACATATCACGAATACCTTCAATGCTTGGTTTATGGTTTTCAGCATTCAGAATCTCACCTGCACGAATCACATTGTCTAAAACAATCACTGTACCTGAATGAGATAAATTTAGGCTTAATTCTAAATATTCAGGGTAGCTCTGTTTGTCTGCATCGACAAAAATAAAGTCAAAAGCTTCGGTATCTTCAGGAAAGGCACGTAAAATATCTGCCGCGCGACCACATTTTAGTTCAATCGTTTGTGCAAGCTTTGCATTATCAATATTTTCTTGACCAAGGGCAGCATGTGTATCACGACCTTCAATGGTCAGAATATAACCATCTTCAGGTAAGGCACGTGCTAACCACATGGTGCTGTAGGCTGCAAAAGTTCCAAGTTCTAAAACGCGTTTACACTTGTTCATTTGGATTAACATTTGTAGCAGCATGCCTTGATTGGCCGCTACAGCAAGATGATCTGGAAAGCCACGTTCATCTGTATGTTGAAGTGTTTGAGTCAGTATTGGATCTTCAGGAATTAAATGTGAATCGATGTAAGCATCAATGTCTGTCCACATTTGTTGCATGTTGTCGCACCTCGTGATTGATGCAAGCATTTTAAACCTTTCCACTAACATCGCAATTTATTGTTCTGTATTTGTATATTTTATGCACAAAAAAGACCTCAGAAGAGGTCTTAGTATGGCAATGTAATGTTTTAGTAATTACACATTGATGAACGACTTGAGTGATCAGGCCCCCAAGTACGGTAGCCTTGAGTATCAATATGAATTTGCCCGCTGGCATATAAACCAAGACCCATATTGAGACTTTGCCCATGTTGTGACCAAAATTGGCATAAACGGAACTTGGTGTTTTCAATATAACTATAGTCTTCGGGCTGCGGGTACGCAGGTCCAATACGGAAATCAATCGCCGAGTTATATAGGTGACGAGATGAACTTGCACCACCGGCACATTGGTTCAAAGGCAAATCACGATAAACCGAAGTCACTTCAAAGTCCGTTAAGATATTTGCAGCAACTAAATATTTAAAGACACGTAAGGTCGCAATTTGGTTTTGCCATAATTCACGGTTAGGCACCATATATTCTGAGCGACCACATTTTTGCCAATCACGTGCAGTACGCATCAGCTCAAATGAAGGGATGATATTGCCTACACCATTTTTCTCTAAAAAGACTTCATAGTCTCGAACGCGACGTAAATTATCAACAGACGCTACCCATGAGTTGTACGCATAAGGCACCACTTTAGGCGGGGCTTGTCTGATGGTCGTCACTTTTTCTTGAGGTATGTAAATACGTTTACCGTCGGGAGTTGTAATAGTGTGACCTTGTTTTTGTGGTGTAGTTGTACAACCAATGAAAACAAGAGGAAATATTGCAACGGACAATAATCCCTTGAGTAAATGCTTCATTATAGAAATCAATTATTTATAAACTCGTTCTATTTTAATCCAATTTGATTGAGAAAATTTGAATAATTTGCAATGAAATGTGTGCTTTAAGTATAAAAAAAGATCAGCATGTGCTGATCTTTTCATGAAAGCGTAAAATTACTTTTCAAGATATTGTAATTTATCAGCTTTACCGTTCCATTCTTCACGGTCGGCAGGTTGATCACCAATTTGAGTGATGTTCGGCCATTTTTGAGAAAGTTCAGTATTAAGTTCGATAAATACTTCTTGACCTTCAGGTAACTCATCTTCAGAGAAAATCGCGTTAGCTGGACACTCAGGTTCACATAGCGCACAGTCGATACATTCATCTGGATTAATAACAAGGAAGTTTGGACCTTCATAGAAACAGTCAACAGGGCAAACTTCTACGCAGTCTTGATATTTACATTTAATACAGTTTTCAGTGACAACAAAGGTCATGGCGACAGCTACCTAAAAAATATGGTTCTAATAAACTAATGGTGTATTTTAGGCAAAAAATAGGGTAACTAACAATTCCTTTTATTGATAATTATTATATGCAGTGCTGTTAAAATCACTAAAAACTGAACAATTTATGTAAATTTCACAATGAATGAGAATCATACTCAAAAACTAATTAAATTACATCTGTTTATCGAACAATATTTTTAATGTGCATTTTAAGCATGAAACATTTTAGAACATTAATTTTTTATCAATTTATTGCTGAATAGCCGCAGTAGTAAATAGCAAACATTCACTAAGTTACACATTTGAATGGAGTCAATGCAAAGAACACCTTCATTGGTGCTCTTTGTATATCTCATCTATCGTTTCTGCTCAATTAGATCTTAAGTAAATCCTTTAAGGCGTAAAGCTGTTGTAGTGCTTCACGTGGACTTAAGTTATCGATATCTAAATCTGCTAAGGCATCAAGTACGGGCGATGTTTTTTCAACTTCCACCACGCGTTCGATGACTTCAGGCTCTGTGAGTGCCGAAAATAGATCGGTTTGTACAGCCGTATTGAGTTGCTGTTTTTGCTGAGTTTCTAAAATACGAAGGCGATTTTGCGCTTCTTTGATCACAGCTGCAGGAATCCCCGCAAGCTTTGCCACTTGTAGACCATGACTTTGACTCGCCGGGCCTTGTTGAACTTTATGCAATAGGATCAAGTTGCCATTTAGCTCACGGGCAGTGACATGATAGTTATCAATATTGGCGTCTTTGCCTAACTCGGTTAGCTCAAAATAATGCGTTGCAAATAGGCATAAACATTTAATGCGACGGGTGAGATCGAGCACACATGCCCACGCCAGAGATAAGCCGTCATAGGTACTCGTACCACGCCCAACTTCATCCATCAGTACCAATGATTGATTGGTCGCATGATGAAGAATTTGAGAGGTTTCAGTCATTTCCACCATGAAGGTGGATTTGCCTGTAGACAAGTCGTCGGCAGATCCTATACGGGTAAATATCCGATCGATCGGCCCTAATACGGCAGATTGGGCAGGGACAAAGCTACCACAGTAGGCTAATAAGCTGATTAAGGCAGTTTGGCGCATAAAGGTCGATTTACCGCCCATATTTGGCCCTGTGATAATCGCCATGCGGTGATTAAAGTCCAAACTAGTATCATTTGGAGTAAATGCTGATTTGCTCAGAGATTCCACAACTGGGTGACGTCCGGCTTTGATTTTGATCCCAACTTCAGGGCTATATTCAGGACGTGACCAATTTCGTAATCGAGCTTGATGGGCAAAATTAGCCAGTAAATCAATTTGCGCTATAGCGGCGCTCATCATTTGTAAGTTGCCAATATCTGCACGTAATTCATCGAGTAATAGTTCAAAAAGCATTTTTTCGCGCGCTAATGCACGTGACTCACTCGAAAGTACCTTATCTTCAAAAGATTTCAACTCAGGGGTAATGTAGCGTTCCGCATTTTTTAGGGTTTGGCGGCGAATATAATGATCAGGTGCTTGCTCAGCCTGCGCTCGAGTCAGTTCAATATAGTAGCCACTGACACGGTTATAGCCAATTTTTAAGGTTGAAATTCCGGTTTGTTCACGCTCTTTGATTTCGAGATCAATGAGGAATTGTCCTGCATGGTCACGAATTTTACGCAGTTCATCCAGTTCAGTGTCGAAGCCCTCAGCAATCACATTTCCATCACGTAAAAGCACCGGCGGGTTTTCTACGATGGCAGACATGAGACGCTCATGTAAGCCGTGAAAATCCCCCATTTCATCATTTAACTGAGCGATCAGCTTAGATTGATGTGCCCCAATGATCGGTTCAAGTGCATGTCGAAGATAGGGAATTTGTGCACAAGTTTGACGTAACTGAACTAGGTCTCGTGGTCGAGCGCTGCCGAGCGCTACACGAGATAGCACTCGTTCAATATCGCCAATTTCTTTGAGAACTAAACGGATCGGAGACTCATGATAGCCTTGCAGCATCGCTTGTGAGGCATCTAAACGCGCATCCAATAAAGCGGTATCTCGTAAAGGCTGCATCAAGGTACGACTCAATAGGCGGCCGCCCATCGCAGTTTGGCAATCATTGATTAGTTGGAACAGGGAAGTACCATGTTCAAATAGGGGATCAATCAGTTCTAAGTTACGACGAGTGACGGGATCGAGCGCCACGAAATCACTACTTTGTTCGAGTTGAATGCTGCGGATATGTGGTAAAGCAGTTTTTTGAGTCACTTTTGCATAGTGAATCAAAGCCGCTGCGGCAGCTTTCGCCAAAGGTAAATGGTCAATACCAAAACCTGAAAGTGTGGCAACTGCAAATTGGTCACACAGCGTTTTTTGTGCGTTATTTAAATTGAAGTCGACGTTTGGACGTTTAGTGACAGGGCAGTCTAATTGACGTTTAATTTGCTCGACAATATTCGGATCAATAAGATCTTCATCAATCAAAATTTCGCTCGGCATTAAACGAGAAAGTTCGATTGCCAATTGTTCCAGTTGATAGTCCATTTGCTGAACTTTGAAAATACCTGCACTGAGGTCTAGTAAAGCAATCCCGATTTGATTTTGTTGTAAGCAGATCGCGACTAAATTTGAACTTTGATGGGAGGCAATCAGTGCATCGTCCGTTAATGTCCCCGGGGTAATGATACGGACAATTCCGCGCTCAACCGGCCCTTTGCCTGTCACTTCACCAATTTGCTCGCAGATCACCACCGTTTCACCTTTTTTTACAAGGCGGGCTAAATAGCCTTCAGCAGCATGGTATGGGACACCAGCCATAGGAATAGGTTCACCATTGGCTTTACCACGATGTGTTAGTGTAATTCCTAAAAGTTTTGCTGCCTTATGCGCATCTTCAAAAAAGAGCTCGTAAAAATCACCCATCCGATAAAACATCAGTGAATGCGGATTTTGCATTTTGACTGACATGTACTGTTGCATCATCGGGGTCAGGGTTGAAAGGTCAACTTTGGAATTATCAGCTTGCATGAAACGAAATACCTTAAAATAAAAATTTGTGCGCTGCTAAACGAAAAACACTGTTTTGATGAAAATTGGATTTAGAAAAAGTCCTTATATTTATATTGTCTCTTCATTCAAAACCACAGGTGTACGTTAACAAATCGTGTTGCTGATTCTAGCAAAAAAAGTGACAGGAAAATGCCAGAAAAGGTTTGTCTGCATGTAAAAAAAGCAGTCAAAATATTATTTATAAACGCTAAAAAGTCTGTGTGTAAATTCAACAATGGATAAATTCACAAAGCGATAGACTGACTCAAACATCTAGCTGCGCTTCACCCTCAGCTAATCGATATTGGTTGCGACCGCTGCCTTTTGCAAGGTAAAGCGCTTGATCGGCAGCCAATATAAATTTTTGAATTTTATCAGGTTTAGATGGAATGATCGTTTCCGTACCGATGCTAATCTTCACAAATTTAGACATATGGCTGGCTGGATGTGGAAGTTCGAGTGATTAAATTCTGCGTAATAAATCGGCTGCCAAAGGTTCAATTTTCAGCTTCAGTTAACACCCTAAAGAAGAGTAAAAAACCTTCGCTGCCATAGTGTGCAGCTAACTCACCATTTCGATTGGTGATTTGAGACAAAACCTCAGTAATTTGTGTGAGGCAGATGTCACCCGCCTGATGACCTAAATGATCATTTTAATTTTAAAAAAATCGATATCGATCACCATGATGCTTAAAGGCTGTTGATGGCGTAGGGCATAATGCCATAGCTGTTCTAAAGCTCCTTATAACGGACGACGGTTTGCTAGCCCAGTCAGTGGGTCATGTTCTACCAACCCGCAACCATGGCAATATAAAAACGCATACCAACAAAGGCATAGATGATGACCACGGTATACATCATGGCAGCATGTAATAGCGCATCATTGTGATAATTACCAATCATGGTAATGATGATAAATGTGATCGCAACAGCGCACATCGAGCCTAAACAAGTATAAGCATCAAAATAACGGTTCAAACGCGGAACAAAAGATAAAACCCATGCACTCAGAATGATAATCCCCACCCAAATGTACAGAGAAATCCATAAAACTGCGTCATGACCCGCAGGAATCACTTGATAAATCCCCGAACATAACAGGGCATACAGGAGAAAAATAATGATTCCGCGAAAACAAAATTTTTTCGCCGCTTCATCGCGGTAGAGCGGTTGATAAATGAATTATAAACTTGACGTAAAATATACTTAATTTTATATAGTTATGATTAGACCCTTAATTTCACAGAAGAAGTGACTTAAAGCCTTAAAATTTCATAATTCGATATGCTTATGAAATAATTAGGAAAAGCGCACAATATTTTGTCTTTATTTTACAATAATTTATCTCTAATATAAGGTTTATATAAAGTTTAACGAGTGCCTTTGAGTTTTAAAATGATTAAAAAATAAAGGCTTATATAATAATTATGTGAATATTGGCATATTCAAGTAAATGCAGAAATGAAAAAAACCGATCCTGAGATCGGTTTTAAAATATGTAGATCGAATTAAATGTTGTATTGCATTATGGTTTATAGAGGCCAAGTTCAATCAAATGCAGTCGTAGTATACGGCGCAGTTCGAGTACAGCTTCTGGGGTTTCTTGAATTGAATGACCACCTTTAATGATCTTTTCTGAAACAGCACCCTCTAAATGCGCACTGGTGTATGGCACGACATCATCTGAGATTACATTTTTATCTTGGCTGTTGGTGTTATTTCCCATAATTGAATGAAACTTCAAACCCTTACGCGGCTGAATATTTTCAGTGAGCGCGATAAATTTTGATTGATGACTTAAGTCACTTGGTCCATTTTGGATCAAGCCATGGTCAATTTCACGAAATAAATCTTTCAGGTCTTCTTCTTGAGTTAACACATCACCCATGGCCGATAAAAAAGCTCCTGGGAGTTTAATAATTTTTCGAGCGGCTTTGGTAAACCAGCGATCTGCATATTCAGTACCACGATGCGGTGCAGCCAAGAAAATCGCACGGCTGAAATTTGGAATATCGTCAATTACCATACGCTGCTTCACGACTGGAATATTGCGGTACTGATTTAATTGACGTGAGTTCATCATTTTCAAAGCAGATTGTGTGGTATCGGCTTGGCTAACCAGTAGTCGTGCAATAATTCCGCCCATACTATGACCAACTAAAACCGCATCTTTTTTAGCTGCAGCATTGGCGTCGACTTTATTAAAAGTTTGAGTCAATATGGAATAAATTTGGAAGCGGCTTTCAATAATCGGCATGTTGGTTGAGTAGAACACTTGCCACACTTGATAATGCTCACGTAGCACTGAATCGCCCATAATATCGTTGGTGAGACGAATCCATGCTTCAGGGCTACTAGCAAGACCATGTACCAAAACGATGACTTTTTTGTCAGGATTATATGGTTCAAGCATGTATAAATGTGGCATCGTGAGTTTTTCATCACGGTCAATCAGGGATAAATACGCTGCCTTGCCCAAGTTGTTTTGTGCTAACCAAAGACCATAAGGTGCAGAAAAATTGGCTGCAAGGGCATAGTTTTTATTGGCAATATTGACCTGTTCATATTTGTACGGGTCGTAAGCCTTAATTTGAAACTCATGCTGATTTAAAATTTGATCAACTGAAGTTGTGGTGCTTACAGGTTCCGCTGTTAAGGTTGCAGCTAAATAGCGCGCTTGATGGATATTAGGGTTTGAACCAGACGGATATTTAAAATCTATTGGGTTGATAATGTATTTGGCTTTGCCTGTTTCAACTGTATGTTCTTCGGGTAAAACCACAAGGAATTCGGAACCAAAACCATCTCGGCGGGTAATTGAACGTAAACCTGAGAAGTTGAGGTTATAGGTTGACATCAATTGTTCAATTTTACGATTTTTGAGTTCTGGGTAATGGCTGAAGTCAATATGATAGGTGGTTTGTCCGACTTTGATCTGTTGGGTGACTTCTTGCGGTTTATAACGTAGTGCATAGCTGCTAACCAGTTTAGCAATCCCTTGATTATAGAAATCTCGGATTTGAACTTGGCGGTTATCAAAAATACGGTCAGCAGGCGCACGTTTGGTTTTAAACATATAGGCGTAGCTATAGCGAATACTTTTATCCAGTAGCGTCAGCTGTTGATCTAAACATTTGTTATAAGTGTCTTGTTCAATTTTTTGTTTTTCTTCTGATTTGTGGCTAGTCAGTAAACCTATTTTACAGGCTGAAGAAGACTCATATTCGATGGCTTTGGCTAAATATAATTCACTTGCCGTAGACAATAATTGTTCATCTTGAATTTGAGGGATCTGTTGTAGTTCATCAACACAGGCTTTCGGGTCTTCTATACACGCTTTGGCTTCACGACCTGTCATCGACAAGACATTTAAACTGGCTTCGCTGAGTTTGTTTCGAGAAATAATACTTTCACGTTCATTGGCAATAGAAACGTTGAGTTTTTGGTTTTTGACACTGACGACCTGACATCCACTCAGTACGCTGGTACTCATGATTCCAAGGAGCAGTATTGTTTTAGTATTTAGCTGCATAAAGGGGTCGCACATTGGGTTGAATATTTTCAAATCATACGATAATTGTCAGGATTTTCAATTCGCCTTAAATGAAAAAAGACCGTTAAAACGGTCTTTTTTCAAAAGAATTTTCTAAATCGTTACAATTAAGATGTAGCTTTAGGTGGATTTAGAACTTGCCAAACATTCCAACGGCCTTGCTTTTCAATTTCTTGAATTAAACGATCAGCAACTTCTGCTTCTTGTGGATATTTAACTTTATAGTTCTTTAAGACCTGAATTGCGTTCTTTTTTTGTTCCATTGCAATGTAGTTATTTGCTGCAGAAAGATACGCTTCTTGAACACCGGCTTTCATTGCTTTGTCTAAGTATGGAATCGCTTCACGTTGACCACCACCTTCAGATAAACCAAAACCGAACCAGAAGTTTGCTTCTGCATCATCTTGGTTGATTTTTAAAATACGTTGTGCGTAAGTTAATGATTTAGTGGTGTACACAGAACCCAAATCAAGGTTACGTGCCATCACACTGGCTTTAAATGCACGAACTAAAATATCAAAAGAAGCATTGTCTTTAGACGCAAGCGTATCTAATTTTTGCGTAACTTCCTTGAGTTTAAGCTCAAACCCTTTGCGTTCTTGGCGTTGAACAAAACGTGGTGGATAGTGACGTGCTTTACCTTCAACAAGCTGTAAGAAATCATCAATTTCAGTAATGTCGATTTCATTGTCACCTGCTAAAGCAGCAAATTTCATCGAACGTTCTTTGCTGTCAACAGTGGGGATAATCAGGCGGTTTTCTTCAAGAGTTAATTGCTTAGATGGGTCGGTTGGGCTAGTTACCACCATCTTAGTCACAGGCTGTGCTGCAGCTTTTTGTAAATTTAATTCAAAAGGAGGTGGTGCATCGTAGTTAAATGGGTTGAGTGCGTAGAAAGGTGGAGTCAGTTCAGGCTCTACAAAAATCATGGCATCTTTAGGAGCATTATTTTTAGTTGGGGCGCTTCCACAAGCGGCAAGGGTTAAAGCAATACAAGCAACTGCCAAGGGCTTAAGCGTCATATGATTCATCCATTAATTTATTTTATACAAAAAAGCATGTTGGTCAGTCTAAAAAAACTCTGAACAACATGCAAGTTAAAGGCAACTTATTATGATTGCTTTTGGTTAAGCTTTAGATTGATTACTTTGAGCTTCGCATTCGCGGCGCACATCTTCAATGATTTTAAGTTCTTCCTGACTAAAAGGTTGTTCATTAAGCTGTTGCTTTTTGAACGTTGGGTCAAGGAGAGACAAACGCTGACACAAATTATTCATACGTTTTTCATTGTGCTGAATACGATCTAACAACACACGCATACCTTCTAACATTGGGTCAGTTTGGTCTTGTGTTGCAGCATACGGTTGGAAACCAATACTTTCTGCATAATCGCGACGACGGCTTTCAGCTTCATCTTTTGGCTTATCTTTCGTGATAAAGCGTGCTGGATTACCTACAGCGGTAGTATCCGCAGGAACTTCTTTGGTCACCACGGCATTTGAGCCGACTTTGGCATTTTTACCTACCGTAAATGGGCCTAAGATCTTTGCACCAGCGCCAACCACTACGCCATCTTCCAAGGTGGGGTGACGTTTGCCTTTATTCCAAGTTGTGCCCCCTAAGGTCACACCATGGTAAAGGGTGACATCATCACCAATTTCAGCTGTTTCACCAATCACCACACCCATACCGTGGTCAATGAAGAAACGACGACCGATTTTCGCACCCGGATGAATCTCAATGCCTGTGGCAAAGCGGCTAAAAGAAGACAATAAGCGAGCTGAGCCTTTACACTCTTTTTTCCAAAGTTCATGTGCCATACGATGCATGATCAAGGCATGAATTCCTGGATAAGTCGTTAAGACTTCGAGCGTATTTCGTGCAGCAGGATCGCGCGCGAATACAGCCTGTATATCTTCTTTGAGCTGCTTAAGCATTAGATTGATCCTCATTGTCTGTAGATTTTTTCCATGTTCCGTTATTTAAAGCCTGTACTCGGCTAAAGATGCCACGTAATAAGTGGTATTCCATACGATCTAATTGTATACGTCCAAATAGGCGACGCAAGCGTAAAGGTAATAATCTTGGATTTTTTGGATCCATAAATTCAATCTCTGCCAGCATTTTTTCAATATGCGGGTAGAACTGTTCCATCATTTCATGGGTCACCAAAGGTTCATCCCATTCCATATCGATGTCATCGGTAACATGCATGTTGGCATCAGGATTTGCAGTTAACTCAGTATGTGCAAGGGCAGCCATACGCATTTCATAGCAAATTACCTGAATCGCTTGGGCAACGTTCAAGACGCCATATTCAGTATTCACTGGAATAGTGACATGGTAGTTGGCCATTGCCAATTCTTCATTGGTCAAACCACGGTCTTCACGGCCAAACACCACGGCAATTTCTTGTTGTTGTTCACAGACCGCTTTGAGAGACATTTCAGCAGCAGGGCGAGCGTCAAGTAATGGCCATGGGATGGTACGACTACGCGCACTAGTACCAAAGACAATATGACAATCTTTAATGGCTTCTTCTAATGATTCAACGATTTCAATTTGATCAATTAAATCGACAGCACCGGCAGCCAAAGCATTAATGTCCGGATGCGGGTAAGTCTTCGGTGCAACTAAGACCAACTTTGAAAGTCCCATGGTTTTCATGGCACGTAATGCACTACCAATATTTGCGGGTAATGTTGTATTCACCATGACAATACGCACATGGGAGAGATGTGCTGAAACCGCAGCATTGTCAGTTTGATTCATGATATTTCCAATATGTTTATTTAAAAAAGCAGTTCAAACAGCGTTTAAACTTTAAGAAAATTGATTGGCTTCTGCTTGATATAAATCCATGGCATCATCCATGCTCATCCCATCTGGCGGTGGCGGAACCTGCGCAGGAATAGAGGCTTGTTCATAACTTACCGCTTTGGCAGCTTTGGATTTGACATGATATTCGACATGCAAAGATTCTTTGCCGAAGTAGTCACGCAGCTTAGACAGTAATTCATCTAGTGGGGCAACTTTCCAGTTTAAGCCCAAATGAATGTCGGCCGTCGCATATGGATAGTCAATATATAACTGCACAGGGATATGCGTACACATATCGACATTGCAAAAAGGCAGTAAAATATTTTGGATATCGCGTGATAGCGTTTTACTAAAATGTTCAGGTGTTAATTTAATTTGAATGGCATTGGCACGTTTTTGACGGATTTCATTCAAACTGAAGGCTTTAGTTAAGCGACCCATTGGCCGATCAAAACCTTCACGTTCGTAAATTTCACCTTCAATGACCACCACTTTTTCGTTTTGAATCACATCTTTGAAGCGGTTAAAACGTTCGTGATTCGCAGACACTTCTATACGTGCAGTACCATCATCGAGCGTCACCATCATGCGGTTCGGGAAGTTGGCAATATCGACGACGAGGCCTGCAAATACTGTAGTGACACCACGTCGTGTAGGCGTAAGCTCATTAATGCGCTGTGAAATAAAGGCTTTTAGCTCCGATCGATACACATCGATCGGATGACCTGTTAGATAAAGCCCAAGAGTATCTTTTTCACCTTTAAGCCGAACTTCATCTGACCACGGTTTAACAGGTTTAGAAGGTTTACGCTGAACTTCTTCAACTTCACCAAATAAATCCATCATCCCTGTTTCGCGGTTTGTACGGGCTTGGTCAGCCGCTTGTACAGCTTCTGGCAATTGCGCCATCAAGTCAGCGCGTTCTAATCCTAAACAATCCAATGCGCCACCACGAATCAATGCTTCAAGCGTGCGCTTATTGATTTTTTTTAGGTCAATACGATGGCAGAAGTCAAACAGATCTTTATATGGGCCATCTTGGATACGTGAGTCAATCACAGACTGCATGGCAGCTTCACCGACACCCTTGATCGCACCTAAACCATAGACGATGGTTTTTGGATCGCTGGCATGGAAATTATATAAAGACATATTGACCGAAGGTGGCAAGACTTCAAGACCATTAATACGACAGTCATCGATCAAGAACACCACGTTATCGGTATTCTGCATTTCCGAGGTCATCACTGCTGACATAAATTCAGCAGGGAAATGTGCTTTTAACCAAGCGGTTTGATATGCAACAAGGGCGTAGGCTGCGGCATGGGATTTGTTAAAACCATAGCCTGCGAATTTTTCCATATAGTCGAAGATATGGTTGGCAGTATCAGCATCAATGCCTTTGAGCGCAGCTCCGTCAGTAAAGATCTGACGGTGCTTAATCATTTCTTCGACTTTCTTTTTACCCATGGCACGACGAAGTAAATCCGCGCCACCCAAGCTATAGCCAGCACAGAACTGCGCTGCCTGCATTACCTGTTCCTGATACACCATAATGCCGTATGTCGGTTCAAGGACACTTTCTAGTAATGGATGTAAGTATTCAAACTCGCCACCATGCATACGGTAAATAAAGTCAGGAATCAGATCCATCGGGCCTGGACGGTATAAAGACACGAAAGCAATAATTTCTTCGAACTTACTTGGACGTGCCTCTTTCAGCATTTTTTTCATGCCGACGGATTCAAACTGGAAGACTGCTGTGGTGTTTGCATCTGCGAACACAGCATAGGCAGGTTTGTCATCCAAAGGAATTAAGGAAATATCGACAGGTGTAGTGATATCTGGACGGGCATTAATGTGCTTAATGGCATCTTCGATTACCGTTAAGTTACGTAAGCCCAAGAAGTCGAATTTAACTAGACCTGCAGCTTCCACATCGTCTTTATCGAATTGGGCTACACGGTTAGTTCCATCTGCATCACATAGGACAGCCGAATAGTCAGTTAACTTAGTTGGTGCAATAACCACACCACCGGCATGTTTACCTGTATTACGGGTAATGCCTTCAAGTTTGAGTGCCATTTCCCAAATTTCGGCTGCATCGTCGTTATCAGGATTTGATGGGTTGGTGACAATATCTTTGAGCTGTGGTTCGGCCTCAATCGATTCTTCCAAACTTAAACCTAAAGGCTTGGTTGGAATCATTTTAGAAATACGGTCAGCCAAACCATAAGATTTACCCAAGACACGGGCTACGTCACGAATTGCACCTTTTGCCGCCATGGTACCGAAAGTTGCAATCTGAGAGACCGCATCTCGACCATAAGTGCGTGCAACATAGTCAATAACACGGTCACGACCTGCAATACAGAAATCGACGTCAAAGTCGGGCATTGATACACGTTCAGGGTTTAAGAAACGTTCGAACAGTAGGTCATAACGTAGTGGGTCTAGGTCGGTAATTTTTAAACTATAGGCAACCAAGGAACCTGCACCCGAACCACGGCCTGGACCAACAGGCACGCCATTACCTTTAGACCATTGAATAAAGTCCATGACAATTAGGAAATAACCTGGGAATTGCATAGTCAGGATGATCCCGACTTCATAAGCCAAACGTTCATCATAAGGCTTACGAATTTCTGGCCAGTCGTCACCACGTTGTTCGACAGGGTACAAATGCGCTAAACGTTCTTCTAAACCTTCTTTTGATAAATGTTCAAAATAGGTGTCAATTGTATGATCTTCAGGAATTGGATAATCGGGAAGGTCATGGAAGCCTAAACGTAGTGACACATTACAGCGTCGTGCAATGTGATAGGTATTTTCTATAGCCGTTGGAATGTCTGCAAACAGCTCCGTCATTTCCTCGGCAGTTTTAAAATACTGTTCAGGGCTATAATTTTTAGGGCGACGATTGTCACCAAGGACATAACCATCGGCAATACAAACGCGTGCTTCATGTGCCTCGAAATCTTCTTTACGTATAAAATGCACATCGTTATGAGCAACCACACCAATGTTAAATTTCTTCGCAAGTTTTACTGCTTCGTGAATAAAGTCTTCTTCACCCGAGCGCTCAGTCCGTGTAATCGCTAGATAAACACGATTGCCAAATTTTTCGACCCATTCAGCTAACAGAGGTTCAGCTTTTTGCGGGTTGGAAGAGCAAAGCATTTTGCCGACATCACTTTGCATACCCAGTAAAACAATCAGGTCTTGGTGTTGATTTAAAATCCAATCTTTTTTTACGCAAGGAATATCAAGCTGTTGACCTGAAATATAACCTTCAGAAACCAACTCTGTTAGACTGCGCCAACCTTTATTGGTCATCGCTAGAAGAGTAGCTTTGTGCTCAGCATCATTCAAACGAAGGGTCGAACCAAAAATCGGTTTAATGCCTTTATCTAAGCACTTTTTATAGAATTTTACAGCAGCATGTAGATTTGAAAGGTCAGTAATGGCCAGAGCGGGCATTTCATCTGCAGCTGCAGCTTTAACAAGATCAGGTATACGTACAATAGATTCAGTAATGGAAAATTCTGTAAAAATACCAAGATGTACAAAGTGCATAGATGAGTCCCTGCGAAAACAGCTGCTGATTTTAGCATGCTCTGAGTTCAAACTTGCGTTTATTGCATGGCTTTATACAGATTTATAAATTCACTGTTTAATCAATAAACGCTGTATGATAATCACCATTTAGCAAGCAATACCTTGATTAACTAAAAAGCTATCAATTTGCTATTTTTAAAGTTGAAGAGTAGATTGCCAATATAGGGTAAATCATAGTTATGCGGCTCTTTCAGCACGCATTTTGCATGAGTCGGTGAGAGTAAAATCACATAAGCAATTTCATTGGGATTGGCTAATTTTGCACTTTTGGTAAAGTCTTTTACAAATTGTTGATAGTCATATTGGCTTATCAGATGTTTTGACCCAATTTGAATTTTATCGCGTATTTGAGTGGATTTATCCCATTCCATCCAAACATCCCCTTTGGTTTGTCCAAGTTGGGCGAAGCTGCTTTTATTTTTATAGAATGAATCATTTTTAACTTGAGGATTGTCCTCTGCATAAATTTCAAATTTTAGAAATTTACCTTTTGATGTGACATGAAATTCAGTATTGCCGGTACATTCTGAATATTCATATTTAAGCTTTACTGGATTTTTGCTGATTAATGCATTTGCTTTTGATGCAGGCAAGGGTAAGGCTAAGTCAACATCATTTACCTTAATACTAGTGACATAGTCATAATCAGCAATGGATGCAGATGCTGCTGAAGTGATGAATATCCACGTTGTGAAAAAAGTTAAGCGGAAAATTTGTGCTGGCAGTGTAGTTTCCATGGGGAATATAAAATCCTGTTCTTTTGATGTTTTGTCGTAATTCAAGTTTTTGGAAACGTAATGTTGAGGGGCGAATTTTAAATTCTATTGTGTTGCTAATTTGCCGTCAAAGTAATTTAGGGTCAAAGAAATCTTGGTTTTAGTTCTGCATTAAAAACTAAATTTTAAACACTAAAAAGCCCTCCGAGGAGAGCTTAAATATATGAATTATGCAGGCTTAGCGCAGTTTCGATAACCAGTCCCCCAGACTTTGAACAATTTGTACCAAAATCAACAATACAATGACGGTCATGATGACCACGCTACTATCAAAACGTTGATAACCATAAGAAATGGCAAGATCACCGATACCGCCTGCACCTACTGCACCCGCCATGGCTGTTGCACCAATTAAGCTAATGGTTGCAGTCGTTAAGTTTAAAATTAAAGAGCTACGAGACTCTGGTAGGACAAATTTAGTAATGATTTGCAGCGGAGATGCACCCATCGCTTGAGCAGACTCAATGATGCCGTCATTCACTTCAAGCAACGAAGTTTCAATCAGACGACCAATGTAAGGACCAACATAGATTGTGAGAGGAACAATTGCAGCCCAAGTACCAATTGAAGTACCCACAATGACTTTGGTCAAAGGGATGACTGCAATCAGGAGGATAATAAATGGCAATGAACGCAGCGCATTCACTATCGGGTTCAAACCATGGTAGATGACACGGTTAGGCAAAATGCCTTGTGGACGTGAGACATATAAGATCACGGCCTGGATAAAACCCCAAATACAGCCGAAGAGCATGGCAAAGAACACCATGTGAAAAGTTTCTTGTAGGGCAGTGACGAACTGATCCATAGACAAAGAACTTTTCCAAAAGGGTGCTGTAATTTGAGTCAGCCATTGAACAATTAAATCTCTCATTGCTGAACTCCTGCTTGAGTTACTTCAACACCATGTTGTTCTAAGAACGCCACCGCTTGTTGAATCAATGCTGTATCACCTAATAGCTGAACGAACATTTGTCCAATCACCGCACCATTAATTTCAGTCATATTGGCAAACAAAATATTCAGGCTAATATCAAACTGTTTAATTACCGCCTGAATCACAGTTTCTTGTGCCGAACTGCCGAGGAATTTTAAACAATAAATACTGTTATGATTTTGATTTTCTAAATTATTTAAAATATTAACAGGGAGCTGTTGCTGTAATACAGTTTGAATAAAGTTTTTCGTTGTATTGTGTTTTGGCTGACTAAAAATCTCTAAAGTTGAGCCATGTTCGATGACTTTCCCTTGTTCCATTACCGCAACATAATCACAAACGGATTCAATCACATCCATTTCATGGGTGACCATGACAATGGTAATGCCTTGTTCTTGATTGATTTTCTTTAATAACGCCAATACCGATTTGGTGGTTTGCGGATCGAGAGCAGATGTTGCTTCATCACACAGTAAAATTTTAGGATGATTGGCAAGCGCACGGGCAATCCCGACACGTTGTTTTTGACCACCAGAGAGCTCATCTGGATAAGCATTTTTCTTATGTTTTAAGTCAATAAATTCGAGCAACTCTTCTAAACGTTTTTGGCGTTCAGCTTTAGACACACCTAAAAGTTTAAGCGGCATTTCAATATTTTCTGCAACTGTTTTGGTTTGCAGTAAATTGAAGTGCTGGAAGATCATGCCAATATTGGTTCTTTCTTGACGCAGCTCTGCCGAATTTAAAGCAGTAAAGTCTTTATCATGAATAATAATTTGCCCTTCACTCGGACGTTCTAGCAAATTAATTAAACGGATTAAGGTACTTTTGCCTGCACCACTGTAGCCAATTAAACCGAAAATACAGCCATCTGGAATGTCCAGATTAATCTGATCCAGTGCTGTAACGGTTTGGCCTTTTAGCTCAAAATGCTTGGAGATATTTTTAAATTGGATCATAGCGTCAAAAAAGGGTTCAAAAATGAAAAAACAGGCAAAGTAAACTTTGCCTGTTTATTTGAAGAAATTATATTACTATTTTGCTTCAGTGAGGTAGCTAGTTGGTTTGTTTACATCAATTTTAGTACCACCAAAATGTTCATCGATGTAAGCTTTAACTGCTGGAGTGTGGTAAAGCGCGCCCACTTTTTGTAGAACTGGGTCATTTTGACGGTCAGCAGCAACAGCAAGAATATTCACGTTCATTTTTGTACTTTGATCGATTGGCTCATAGTAAACCGCATCTTTCAGTACGTTTAAACCACCTTCCATTGCAAGGGTATTACCCAAAACAATCGCATCAACTTCGTCTTTAACACGAACCGCAGTCGCCATTTGAATTGGTTTGATTACGATTTTCTTCGCATTTTCAGTTACGTCAGCAGGTGTACCTTTTACATCGTCAAAATCAGCTTTAAGTTTGATTAAGCCAGCAGATTGAAGCAGTAATAATGCACGTGATTCGTTTGCGCCATCATTTGGAATCGCAATGGTTGCACCAGTTTTGAACTCTTCAAGTTTTTTGACTTTGCTTGAATAGATACCCATTGGTTCTAAATAAGTTGTCGAAAGCGGTGCAATTTTATCTTTATTGTTGTCGTTAAACGCAACCATATAGGCATATGATTGGAATGCGTTAACATCAATTTCTTTGTTCGCTACAGCAGTGTTCATAGACACATAGTCAGTGAAGTTTTTCACTTCAAGTTTAATGCCAGCTTCTTTGGTTTCAGGAAGCGAAGCAATGTAGCGCCAAATATCAGCATCCGAACCAGTCGAAGCCATGGTGACGGTTTGCACTTCTGCAGTGTCTTTTTGTTGTGCTGCGTCAGTTGCAGGAGCTTCTTGTTTACCACAGCCTGAAAGGCCAACAGATAAACCGAGAACTAATCCTAGGAGCTTTTTCATATATTCACCCGAGTAAATTTATAAAATTAATAAATTCACAAATCATATTATGGAGAGATTTACTTAAGTCTTTTATCAGACAGGCTGATAGATGCTTAATAATTTAAAATGCTACACAGACTTATACAATTAGATCTGAGTCTATTTCCAAATGGGAAAAGATAGCCATTGCAAGCTGCTGTAAACAAAAGATTTAATAAAGCAAATCTCTATATTTCGCTAGGCATCATATCAATTTTTTATTATTCAATATAGTGATTTAAAAAGTTATGCTTAGCAGCAAAAATGTAAATGGAATATGTTTAATTAAATAATTTAATAAGTAAAAACAATATATTATTTATAATTAAACTATTTAAGTACGTCATTTGTATATGTTTAGGTCTATATAACAAATTTTAAAATGTATTGCTGAAAAAATGATAAAAATGAAATAAGTCCTGTCATACACAAAATTTGTAACATTCATATGTGAAAATAACGGAGAGTTTCAATCTAAGCTGAGTTGAAATCTTTATTGGTATATTTGAAGTTCAACTCTGATTCATGGCTTTTCAAAATCTTAGATCTAAATCTGAGGAAGATTGAATCCGCTACATTGTTTAATATAAACTGCTTAATAATTGATCATAATAAATTGCTATGTGAGGCACGCTATGTCAAATCAGTTTGATTTCGTCTCAGTTGTAAAAAAGCCTACGGTTCATTATGGCGGTAGATCTGTGAACCATGTATTAAAAATGGAAGATGGTAGTCAAAAAACCATCGGTGTATTTTTGCCATCAGAGCAACCCATGACGTTTGAGGCGCATGTGAAAGAGCGTGTTGAAATCACATCTGGGCAGTGTGTCGTGCAAATTGGGGAGCAGGGCGAGTTTGTTCAATATACGTCTGGCGAAAGCTTTATTGTTCCACAAGATTCTATTTTTAAAGTGCAATGTACTGATGTCGTTGATTATGTATGCCATTTTGATTAAGCATGCTTAGACAGGTTTGCAGTTGCTTCAGCTTTCCAACTTATGATTTTTTATTTCTAAGTCATAGCAATTGTTATGTTTAGAGTTTAAACCCCGCACTTAGCGGGGTTTTTTATATGATTACATGAATGATTTTGCTGTCTTATACGAAATCCTGCGGTGACTAAAATTAAGCTTTTTAACATCATCTATAGCCACTGTTTGGCAGAGTTAATGTACTTTAGTTTTGCCGTGAATAAATATTGAATTAGCAAAAGGGGATGTGCAAATAATCACTACGCTGTATTTCATACAGCACATGACGGTTTAATGGGTGTTCTGCTGGTACAAGCGGATGATTAAACTCGCGTACTTTATGCATACCTATGCGTTGCATGACACGTTCTGATGGTGTGTTCAAACTTGCAGTGAAGGAAATAACTTTATCTAGTCTTAAGTTTCTAAAAGCATGTTTGAGTACAGCTTTTGCGCCTTCGGTGGCATAACCTTGATGCCAATATTGTGCTAGTAGTCGCCAGCCAATTTCTGGTGCATCGGCTAGTTCAAACTCGGGTGGGTGTACGTGTAAGCCGATAAAGCCAATAAATTCACCTGTAGTTTTGAGCTCAGCTGCATATAGACCCCAACCACGTGTTTCGATTGCATCGTGTAGGCGTTGCATAAATGCAGTGGCTTCGGAAGCATCAAGTTTGTTAGGGAAATAGCGCATGACGTCATCATCTGCACACATGTGGATGAATGGAGCAGTATCGGAGTCTTGCCATTGGCGTAGGATCAGGCGAGGGGTTGGGAGTTGTATCATATATGTAATACTATAATTTCCTTATTCTTATTATAAAAAGACCGTGAGTAGATGTGATGTATATTTTTGAAATAATTATACCTGGGACTTGGCTTGATTATGAAGATCGTGAATGGAGTTGGGCGATTGAAAGTCAGCTTCGTTCGTTAGAAGCGCAATTTTTTGAGGCAAATTTAGCTTTAAATCTGTTTCATTCAATGGTTCACCAAGAATCAACTTCTAAAGATGATTGGCTTCGAGAAAATAATAGAAGAAGTGAAATAAGGAAGGAGATTGAAGTTGAGATTTTACAAGAGGGTAAGAATCATTGGGATTATATGGAAGAGATTAATTTAAAAACGGAAATTATTTTTAAAAGAGAAAAATGGAGTCAAGGTCGTATACCTAGGGAGTTTAATCATAATTTAGCATTTATATATGCACGAGCATTTTTATATGCTTTGGATACTTTTGATAAATTTCTTAAAGTTTTATCAAATAATAAAGATGTTCCAACGGAGCTGAAAACTACGTATTTGAAAATGTCAGAATATTTTCCTGATTTACGTGGTGTTAGGAATACCGCCCAGCATCTCGAAGATAGATCAAGGGGATTGGGGGCATATAATAAGCCTTTGGATTTAAAGCCTGTTGAGAATAGTTTTATTAATGCTCAACAAGGTGCATTAATATTAAATTGTTTAAATGGCTCTAAGTATGGATCAACTATGGCAGATGGTCATTATGGTGAAGTAGATGTTTCACCAGAATCAATGAATCACTTGCAGTCAATTTTGACAGAAGTTTTAAATTCTTTTAAATGGAAAGGAAGCCCTCAACACAAACCTAGTGCATAGAAATGTGACAATTAAAAAAAACCCGCATTTAGCGGGGTTTTTATTTAATTCGATGAATGATTAAGCATTTTCACGAGCAATTGCGCGGTAACCAATATCTTTACGGTATTGAACACCATCAAAAGTCACTTTTTCGCATAGTTCAAGCGCTTTGGCTTGTGCTTCACCAATCGTGTTGCCTAGAGCAGTCACACAAAGTACACGACCACCAGCAGTCACAATGTCACCATTCTCAAGCGCTTTTGTACCTGCATGGAATACTTTTGCATCAGCCATTTCTGTGTCTAAACCAGAAATCACATCACCATTGCTAGAAGTTTCTGGGTAGCCTTTAGATGCAAGTACGATACCTACAGTCTTGCGCTCATCCCATTCAGCTTCCGCAGGTAAGTTACCAGCGATACCAGCTTCAACCAAATCAACTAAAGATGATTTTAAACGCATCATAATTGGTTGAGTTTCAGGGTCGCCAAAACGACAGTTGAACTCGATCACTTTTGGTTGACCTTGTTCGTCAATCATTAAGCCTGCGTATAAGAAACCTGTATAAACATGACCGTCTTTTTTCATACCTTCAACGGTAGGACGCATCACTTCATTCATGGTTTTTTCAAATACGTCAGCAGTCACAACAGGCGCAGGAGAGTAAGCACCCATACCGCCAGTGTTTGGACCTTGGTCACCTTCAAAGATACGTTTGTGATCTTGAGACGTTGCCATTGGCAAAATGTTGTCGCCATCAATCATACAAATGAAAGACGCTTCTTCACCCGCAAGGAATTCTTCGATCACTACACGTGAGCCAGCATCACCAAATTTGTTGCCAGCCAGCATGTCATCAATCGCATCAAATGCTTCTTGATTGGTCATCGCAACGATTACGCCTTTACCTGCTGCAAGACCGTCAGCCTTGATTACAATCGGCGCACCATTTTTTTCTACAAATGCTTTAGCCGCATCTACTTCTGTGAATACATCATAGAAAGCAGTTGGAATGTTGTGGCGTTTTAAGAAGTGTTTGGCAAATGCTTTAGAGCCTTCAAGCTGCGCTGCAAATTGAGTTGGACCCCAAATTTTTACACCTGCTTCACGGCAAGCATCCACCACACCATTTACAAGTGGTGCTTCAGGGCCAACCACGATTAAATCAACGGCATTGTTTTTTGCAAAGTCGATAATTGCAGCATTGTCTAAAATGTTAAGTGCAACATTTTCGCATTTATTTTCAGTTGCAGAACCCGCATTACCCGGTGCTACAAATACTTTTGCGACTTTGTCATCTTGTGCGATTTTCCATGCTAATGCATGTTCACGACCGCCATTACCCAAAACTAAAATATTCATCGGTTCATACTCCATGAATCGAAAATGACATAAAGTCCTCAGCCTAAAAATAGGAGAGGACTTTATGCAAGATTAGAAATCTGTTTTAAACCACATGTATGACTTTGTCATTACATTCTAAGCACTGTGCTTAGTGGCGGAAATGACGCATGCCAGTGAAGACCATTGCAATACCCGCTTCATCAGCAGCAGCAATTGTTTCTTCATCACGCATAGAACCACCCGGTTGGATAATGCATTTGATACCCGCTTTCGCAGCGTTATCAATGCCATCACGGAATGGGAAGAATGCGTCAGATGCCATTACCGCACCTTCAACCACTAAACCAGCATGTTCAGCTTTAATTGCAGCAATACGAGCAGAGTTAACGCGGCTCATTTGACCTGCGCCAACACCAATGGTTTGACGACCTTTTGCATAAACAATAGCGTTAGACTTAACGTATTTCGCAACTTTCCAAGCAAAGATTAAGTCATCAATTTCTGCTTCAGTTGGCGCACGTTTAGTCACAACTTTAAGGTCATCTTTCGTGATCATGCCTAAGTCTTGGTCTTGAACCAACAAACCGCCATTCACACGTTTGTAATCTAACTGAGCTTTACGTTCAGTAATTGCAGGAAGCTCGCCGCATACGAGTACACGTACGTTTTTCTTCGCGCCAGTCACTTCAAGCACGCCTTCAGCAACGCTTGGAGCAATGATCACTTCAACAAATTGACGGTCAACAATGGCTTGCGCAGTTGCAACATCTAATTCGCGGTTAAATGCAATGATGCCGCCGAATGCAGATTCAGGGTCAGTTACATAAGCAAGGTCATAAGCCGCTTGGATGCCGTCTAAAGATACTGCTACGCCACATGGGTTTGCGTGTTTAACGATTACACAAGCAGGTTTAGCGAATGATTTAACACATTCAAGTGCTGCGTCAGTGTCTGCGATGTTGTTATAAGATAGTTCTTTACCTTGAAGCTGTTTCGCAGTTGAAACTGAAGCTTCAGTCGCTGTGTCTTCTACATAGAAAGCAGCAGATTGATGCGGGTTTTCACCGTAACGTAAGTCTTGAACTTTGTTCAATTGAGTATTGAAAGTACGCGCAAATTTATCTGCTTGACCTTCTTCCTTACCTACGCGAGCGCCTAAGTAAGAAGCGATCATACCGTCGTATTGAGCAGTATGTTCAAATGCTTTAACCGCAAGGTCAAAACGAGTTGCATGTGAAAGTGAACCTTCAGCTTTAAGCTCAGCAACGACAGTTGCATAGTCAGCAGCATTTACCACGATACCAACAGAAGCATGGTTTTTCGCAGCAGCACGAACCATAGTCGGACCACCGATATCGATGTTTTCAATCGCATCAGCAAGTGAACAGTTTGGTTTTGCAACAGTTGCAGCAAACGGATAAAGGTTAACAACAACTAAATCGATTGCATCGATGTTGTGTTCAGCCATCACAGCTTCGTCTAGACCGCGACGAGCTAAGATACCACCATGAATTTTCGGATGTAGCGTTTTTACACGGCCGTCCATCATCTCTGGGAAACCTGTGTGCTCTGAAACTTCAACTACGGCAACATTATTGTCTTTCAACAATTTGTATGTTCCGCCAGTAGATAAAATTTCTACCCCTAGAGCAGCAAGTTCTTGTGCAAATTCAACAATTCCAGTCTTGTCAGACACAGAGATTAAAGCGCGTTTAATAGTCATGATCTTCGTCACAGTTTTCAAGGAACAGATTAAAACAAAATTAGCAAAATGCAGGTTAAAAAAAATGCCTGCGGAAGCCGCAAGCATTTTATCATTTATTCACTCATTAAACCGTGAGCTTTCAACTTTTTACGTAAAGTACCACGGTTTAAGCCGAGAATCTCAGCAGCACGGGTTTGATTACCACGTGTATATTCAAGAACTACAGATAGAAGAGGCTTCTCCATTTCCGCCAGCACCATATCGTATACCTGAGATGGTTGCTCGCCTTGCAATTGTGCAAAGTAATGGCGAACTGCGCGATCTACGTGAATACGAAGAGCGACATCAGATTGTGCAGTAAAAATAGGAGATTTGCTATTCATGCGAATTAATCCGAAAAATCAAATATCACTTGGGTAAAGTGATTTGTTAAAAGTGGTCTATAAACTTGAATGAACTCCGTTTTAGTTCCTAATGCGGAGTTCTAAAACTTGTACATTACTTGTAGCTTGACACAACTCGCAAAATTGTTCGAAAAATAAGCGTAACAATAGATTAATAATTGTTACAGCCTAAAAAACAAACAAAAAATCTACTCAATACGCAATAAGTAATAAAGCGCACGGTTGGGATTGTATTTGTTGTGAAAAATTAGCGAGGAGTTTGCAGCACAAAGCTTTCGTGGCGCGTATCATACCATTGTCTAGGAAAAAGTGAGCAAGAAAACTGCATTTTTTTTATGTTTTTTTTACTTTTTTAATAGTTTTTTTCAATATTAGGGGCGAATCAACTCAATTGAATAATTATCGAAGCTTTTGCGTGCAATCGGTAAGCTAAATTGGAATTTAAAAGGACTACTTTTTGGGATCCGTTGGATACCATGCAGACTTTTATCCAAATACTCTTCAGGTAAAAGCGTATAGTTTGCTATTTCAGCACCATTTTCTTTTAGTGAAATTTTCATATTGGGTAAGGCAAGGCTACGGTCATGAAAATTGATCATTTCACCTGTAAAACGTGTTTCATTATTTCCAATGCTACGAATTTTGACTTTTTTGGTACTAATTAAACTGTAATGTTCCTCTAGACGTGAACAATTGAATACATCACAGACCGCAGTAAATGCAGCACCCATCACTGGACTATTTTTTAAATATTGAGGATTGAACCAGAAAAACTGGAATATAAGTGCACCAAATAAGAAAGCATTAATACAGAACCACATAAAATAATTCAGTGGTGTACGTTTTTTATCCTTTTCAGCCTGTTCTGCCCAATTTACAGCAGGCAGGTTGCCGATTGGTTCGGTGCTGAAATAATTTAAGTTATTTAAATAAGTTTTTAGATCGATATTAGAGTTTTCGACTTTTTGATCAAATAGTTTTAATAAATGGTGGGTTGGTGTTTCTTCAACAGTCACTGGTGTAATCGTATTATTAAATTCGCTGACATTAATAATAGTATTGGAGTTTTTTTGCGGTGCATTTTCTTGCTCAGGGGTAGAAAAAGACAACGCTTTATCTACCACCAAATGAGACAGTGCATTAAAAGATGTAGAGCACTTTGGGCAACAAACCATGCCCTGAGCGACAGTAAGCTGCGGAACAGTTACTTTATATGTTGTAAAACAAGTTGGGCAGTTAGTTAATTTGTCGCTCATAAGTACACATTTTAAATTTTAATACTGTTGGCGTTTACCCGAAATTCGGCACCATGTTTCGTCACGTTTTTCTACGTCTAATATATCAAAAAATTCAGAATAAACACTAGAAACATCAGAAACTTGCTCTTCAATTACACCTGCAAGTGCGAACTCGCCCTCAGATTTAATTAAAGTTGAGAATTCTGCAGCCAAGGCCATTAGAGGGCCTGCAAGAATATTAGCAACAAACACATCGGCTTTTTGTCCAGCAAGCTCTTGGTTGAACTCTTCAGGTAGGCCTACATACAGATTTTCGAGTACACCATTCAATTCGGCATTTTGTTGTGTTGCTAAAACCGCTTGTGGGTCAATATCAGTGGCATAAACTTTTTTTGCACCCAAAAGTAAAGCGGCAACACCTAAAATTCCAGAACCACAACCGTAGTCGATTACGATTTTATCTTTAAGGTCAACTTTACCTAACCATTGTAGGCATAAGAATGTTGATGCATGGTTACCAGTACCAAATGCCAGACCTGGGTCTAGTTTGATGTTTACGGCGTCTGATTCTGGCGCTTCCATCCATTCTGGTACGATCCAGTATTTTTCACCAATTTGAATAGGCTCATAAGCATCCATCCATGTGCGTTCCCATTCTTGGTCTTCAATGAATTCGCTACGCATTGGTGCTTCAGGAAGTTGAGCTTTAATAAATGTTTCTAATGCAGCAACATCAATTTCTTCATCATCTTCTTGTGCATATATACCAGTTACGATCACTTTATTCCAAAGTGGTGTTTCACCTGGAAGTGGTTCAAGTAAATCCTGATTTTCTGCATCATCTAGCGTGACACTGACTGCACCTAAAGAACTGAGCAGCGTTTCAGTGTAATCAACTTGAGCTTTTTCAACAGTAATATGAATTTGTAACCACTTCACGGACATAACCTAAATGAGTTTTATAAAAAGCTATTGTAACGGAACTCGGCAACTTGCAGCTAGCGATTATCAAAATTGACAAAAAATAAAAGGATGCACGTGGCATCCTTTTAACTTTTAAGCGCCTTAGCTTTTAATTGTTTCTGTTGTAGTTGTCGAGAGCGGTGCAAAACGTGTAATTAGGAAGCCAAATACAGCGGCAAAGATGTACATAAAGATTGAATATACTGCCGCAGGCATTGCAACTGCAGAACTGGCCATCACTGTTAAGGCGATGGTCATGGCTAGCGTACTGTTATGAATCCCGATTTCAAATGCACAAGCACGTGCCTGAGCACTATTGATGCCGAACAGTCTTGGAACAAAATAACCGATACATAAGCTGAAAATACAGAATAGAACCGTAGCTAAGCCAACTTGGGTTAGATAAGCCGCAATATTATGTCGTTCAGAGTAAATAGCACCGATAATAATTAAGATGAGAAACACCACAGCAAAGATACGGAGTGGTTTATGCAGTTTCTCAGTCAGTTTAGGTGCATAGTGACGAAGCAGCATGCCTATACCGACAGGGATGATAATGATGCCGAAAACTTGGAGTATTTTTCCAAATTGTAGGCTGATTTGTTGACCTTCTTGCATGAAGTGCATGATCGAAAAATTCACGATCAATGGAAGGGTTAATGCTGCAATGACAGAGTTGATGGCAGTCAGGGTAATATTTAAAGCCAAGTCACCTTTAAATAGATAACTAAATAAGTTCGCTGTACTACCACCGGGTGAGGCTGCGAGTAGCATCAAGCCGACTGCAAGCAGTGGTGGTAAAGCCAGCAGTTTACATAATAAAAAGGCAATGCCGACAAGCAACACGAGTTGGCAAAATAAAGCAATCAACACGGCTTTAGGATGTTTGGTGACACGTGCGAAATCTTTGGGGGTAAGTTCTAGCCCAAGCCCGATCATAATAAAGGCCAGTGCTAATGGCAAAAGAACCGTAATAATTCCAGAATCCATCTTATTTATTCTCCTTGAGCATATTTAATGGTTTTTCACCAAAGTCCTTATGGTGATTGCGTTAGAAAAAATAGTTTAGGTTTTCACTTGTTGAATCAGGTGGCTGCCACGGCGCGTCAAAATAAAACCAAATAAGGTTGCCAATAAATACATAAAAATAGAATAAACACCGGCAGGTATCGCCACTGTGGTGTTTTCAAGCACACTCAGTGCGATGGTTAACGCGATACTGGTGTTATGAATGCCAATTTCAAAGGTACACGCACGTGCCTGCTTTTCCGGTACACCTGCGAGGAACGGAATTAGGTAACCCAAAAATAAGCCACTAAAACAGAGTAAACAGGTCGCAATTCCGACGCTGGCAAAATACGTAATAATGTTGGATTGTTCACGCAAAACTGCGAGTGTAAAGATAAGAATTAATAAGAAAATAGACAACATTCGCATCGGCTTGTTGACGTGATATGCAATGGTCGGAAAGGAGTTTCGAATAAACATACCGAAACATACCGGTATCAAAATAATCAGAAATACATGGGTGATCTTGTCGATAGGCATGCGAATACTTGTACTTTCACCAACAAAATGCAAAATGGATAGATTGACGATAAAAGGCAATGTAAAGCACGAAACAACTGAGTTGATGGCTGTTAAGCTAATGTTTAATGCAACGTCACCTTTATATAGGTAGCTAAAAAGGTTAGCAGTGGGGCCGCCGGGTGAAGCCGCAAGCAACATGAGCCCGACCGCGAGTAAAGGGGGTAACTCCAGCAACTTACACAGGAAAAACGCAATACTGGTCAGTAGAATTAGTTGAGTAAATAAAGCGATGAAAATGACTTTTGGATAGCGTCCAACGCGTAAAAAGTCTTTGACTGAAAGTTCAAGCCCCAAACCCATCATCATAATGGCTAAAGCGATGGGTAGAAAAAATGCAAATAATCCCGAATCCATGGAATTTCCTGATATTTTTATCCTTATAGTGTTTTTGAGTTTATCTCAGTTTAATAAATAAGCAATAAATAAAAGCGAGTAAAAACTGATGTTTTACCCGCTTTATTTTTGATCTGTTAATTGGTCGATATTTTCATCGACAACTGTTTATTTAGGACGAGGAGGAGTGAACCCTAAAGCACATTTTCCTTTAATTTCTTGTCCATTAATCGTTGCAGTAGTGGCTTTTGCATCTGCACTACATGTGCTTAATAATTCGGCTTCTTCGCCATGAAGATTTGCATTTTTGGAAGAGCTAAAAAATTGTGGTTCGCAGGTACCATTCCAGATAATACCGCGATAGGCAAATGATACTTGAGCGCCTTGGCTTTTACCTTTACAGACTTGTTGATATCGCTGTGCATCATACACTTTCTCAACTTTATCATTGGCTGAGGCAGCAAGTGGTGATAAACATAAACCGCATAAAACCGTGGATAGCAAAATATTCTTATTCATGCTTATAGTCCTTATGATTCTCATGGGATCTATAACAGAATAAAAAATCATCAGAATAAAACAACAATCTTCGAGTAACATTTGCTTGAGAAATGTATATTTTTATATGGAATATGCAAAGTATGTATGTTCATAAAGAAATATATAGGCATAAAACAGTAGTCAATAACAATAAAATCGAGTTAATCAGTCAACTTATCGGTGAATTTTTGCTATAATCTTCCGTCATCCTTTTTTAATCTCCTTTACCACTATGCATTATCCTAAAGTTTACGATGTCATTGTTATCGGCGGCGGTCACGCGGGTACTGAGGCAGCTCTTGCTGCGGCACGTATGGGTCGACAGACTTTACTCTTAACTCATAATATTGAGACTTTAGGGCAGATGAGCTGTAATCCAGCCATCGGTGGTATTGGTAAATCACATTTAGTACGCGAAATTGATGCGCTTGGCGGTGCAATGGCATTGGCTGCTGACAAAGGTGGTATTCAATTCCGTATTTTAAACTCACGTAAAGGTGCGGCTGTTCGTGCGACTCGCGCACAGGCTGACCGTATTCGTTATAAAGCTGCGATTCGTGAAACCTTAGAAAATCAAGCGAACTTGGATATTTTCCAACAAGCAGCTGATGACCTTATTGTTGAAGGCGATACCGTTAAAGGTGTAGTCACCCAAATGGGTATTCGCTTTGATGCGAAAACTGTTGTATTGACTACAGGTACATTCCTAGGTGGTGTGATCCACGTAGGTCTAAATAATGCTTCAGGCGGTCGTGCGGGCGATCCTCCTTCAATTTCATTGGCTGCGCGCCTTCGTGAATTGAACTTACCTGTAGGTCGTTTAAAAACTGGTACACCACCACGTATCGATGCACGATCAGTTGATTTCTCTGTGATGACGCCACAGCCGGGTGATTTCCCATCTCCGACTATGTCATTCATGGGTGATGCGTCGATGCATCCTGAGCAAATCAATTGCTATATCACACATACCAACGAGAAAACTCACGATATCATTCGTGGCGGCTTAGACCGTTCACCAATGTATACTGGTGTGATTGAAGGTGTGGGTCCACGTTACTGCCCATCAATTGAAGATAAAATTCATAAATTTGCCGATAAAGATTCGCATCAAGTGTTCTTGGAACCTGAAGGTCTAGATACACATGAGCTTTATCCAAATGGTATTTCAACTTCATTACCATTCGATGTTCAGTTTGAATTGGTTCGCTCGATTCGTGGTATGGAAAATGCGCACATTTTGCGTCCGGGTTATGCAATTGAGTACGACTATTTCAACCCACAATCATTGAAATTCTCTTTAGAAACCAAATCGATTAATAACCTGTATTTTGCAGGTCAAATTAACGGTACAACAGGTTATGAAGAAGCGGGAGCGCAAGGTTTGCTTGCAGGCTTAAACGCAGCACGTCGTGCATGGGATCAAGAGCAATGGACACCAAAACGTGATGAAGCGTACATGGGCGTGTTGGTTGATGACTTGATTACTCTCGGTACTAAAGAACCGTACCGTATGTTCACGTCACGTGCGGAATACCGTTTGATGCTTCGTGAAGACAATGCGGATCAGCGTTTAACTGCCATTGGTCGTGAAATGGGGCTGGTAGATGATGCGCGTTGGGATTCGTTCTGCCAAAAAATGGAAGCTGTAGAAACGGAGAAAGGTCGTTTACAACACCTTTGGGCAGCGCCAAACAATCCACTAGGCAAAAAATTCGTTGAAATGACTGGCGATGACCTGTCAAAAGAAACCAATGCAATTGATTTGCTCAAACGTCCAAATATCAACTTTGCGCAAATTGCTGAATTGACGGGTTCTGAAGTTTCAGCATTTGTGGGTGAGCAAATTGAAATTGCTGTGAAATATGCAGGTTATATTAACCGTCAGCAAGAAGATGTTGCGCAAATGAAGCGTTTGGAAGATACGCGTATTCCAGCTGATTTTGATTATGATGTCGTTTCTGGTCTTTCACGTGAAATCACCATGAAGCTGAAAAATGTATTGCCTGAAACATTGGCACAAGCAAGTCGTATTCCAGGTGTAACACCTGCGGCTGTTCAATTGGTGATGATTACGATTCGTAAGAATAACCAAGCTAAAAAATCTGCATAAGATTTTGAGTTAAATAAAAAACCCGCTCAGTTGCGGGTTTTTTATTGCCAATAAATTATTGGCTGTTGGTATTTGATCGGATTAAATGAATATTTTGATCATCATTAGTTTTAGCTATGGTTTGATTATTAAAATCTTCCATAAACCTAAGTGATTGATAATGAATTATAAATACAAAAAATAAGATCTAAAAACTATTGATATACAAAGTTTTAAGTCTTAATGGTGGGCTTTTGGTCGTGTGAATTCCGACCTTAGTAGTGGTATTTATTCTACCCAATAAAGCCGAAACTTCAGGGCATGGCGTACAAGTGGGTTTACGCTACATGAATGGAGTTCGATTATGGCAAATCAACAATCGGGAAAAATGCAAAAAATTCTAACAGTATTTTTGTGTTTCTGGGTGGCATTTTTTGAAGGTTTTGACCTACAAGCACCCGGTATCGCAGCAAAAGGAATCGCAGCGACATTTTCCTTAGATCAAGTGCAAATGGGCTATGTGTTTAGCTTAGGTGTGTTTGGTATGTTATTTGGCGCGTTCTTTGGGGGGCGTGTCGCTGACTATTTGGGACAGAAGAAAGTCCTGATGCTGTCGATTTTTATCTTCGGTGTATTTATGTCGATTACGGCAGTTGCACCAAGTATTGAAATTTTATATATCGCACGATTCTTTACAGGTTTAGGTTTGGGTGCTGCGATGCCAACGATGATCTCGGTGGTGGGTGATGAAGCGACGGATGCTAACCGTGGGCGCTTAAATAGTTTGATGTACTGTGGCTTACCCGTAGGTGCAATCTTTGTTGCTGGCTTGGGTATTATTTTTAAAGATATCTCTTGGCATACACTGTTTTTAATTGGTGGTTTAACGCCTTTAATCCTGATTCCATTCATGGCGATTATCTTAAAGGATAAACGTATTGAAAAAGTTCAGGCAGAAAGCAAAGAAGCGGTTCCTCCGATGGGGCAAATCCTTTTTGCTGAACAGCGTTATAAGTATACATTGCCGCTTTGGCTGAGTTTCTTCTTTACCTTAATGGTGAACTATATTCTGATCAGTTGGTTGCCTAACTTGCTTATGGAACAAGGGTTGGAAAAGCAACAAGCTTTTATGATCATGTTGATGTTCCAAGTGGGCGCAGTGATTGGTACGCTGGGTTTAGGCTACTTGCTGGATCGCCTAAAATTATGGCAAATGGCAGTGATTATCTATTCAGGTTTGTTTGTGGCATTATTTGTGCTGTTTACAACAAATTCCATTCCTGTACTCATTGCTGCAGGCATCATGGGCGGAATTTTCTCTACAGGTGGTCAATCGATTTTGTATGGGATCTCTCCAATTTTCTATACACCAGCTGGGAAAGTGACAGGTGTGGGAAGTGCAATTTCATGGGGACGTTTGGGTGCAATGACAGGTCCATTACTTACAGGCAAGATTTTGGCGCTAGGTCTAGGAACGACAGGTATTTTAATTGCAAGTGCGCCGGGTATTGCTTTGTCGGCTATCGCGGTGGCTGCATTATCTGCCTATAAGTCATCCCTTAAAAAATAGTCAAAACCAGTCATATTTAAAGGAGCTACGGCTCCTTTTTTATTGAATAAATATCTTTAGCTGAAACTAAGTTTTGTTAGAATAAATCTAATATTTATGAATAAATTTACTTTTATGTCTTATCAATTGATCGAACTTGATATTTCTCCCTCAGATAACATTCAGTGTCCACATTGCCAGCAGCAAGTGATTGATTGGTCAGAAGAGCAGTATGTGCAGCCATGTGAGCATGTGCTGTTTATTGCAATGGATATTGGTTTTGAGTTTATTACCGATGAATTTGAGCAAACCATGCAGCATACAGTCGATGACTTGCATGCCAATGATGATCAATATCATATGTTTACTGAAATTACCGCCTCAAGTTTCCCTGAGTTTCTGATATATAAGTCTGATTTAGGGGTGGAAGGTTATTCACGTTATGTCGGCTTTACGGCATAAAATATTGCTAAAAAATCTCTAAATAAAAAAAGCCAGTCAAGTGACTGGCTTTTTTAATGTTAATCAAAAAAATTAACTTTCTAATTCTTCTTCGACATCATCTTCGGCACTGTCCATACCGAGTTCTTTGAGTTTACGTGTGAGGGTGTTACGGCCCCAACCTAAAAGTTCTGCTGCATGGCGCTTACGCCCACGTGTTTGCTGTAGTGCAGCATTGATGAGGGTGCGTTCAAACATTGGTGTGGCAATGTCGAGAATTTTCATCTCACCATTTTTAAGTTTTTGTACTGCCCATTGACCAAGTAGCTCATCCCAATGATGCACACCGATGCGATCAATCCCTTGAGCAGCAGGGTTACCATCTGTGCCTTGAATTGGAATCTGTTTTAATTCAGAAGGTAAATCTTCTGGATACACTTCACGGCCTGTGATCATAACCGTTAACCAACGACAGGTATTTTCAAGCTGACGCACATTACCTTGCCATGGTAGTTTTTGCATGTATTCTTGCGTTTCAGGACGCAGAATCTTCGGACTTACCCCAAGTTCTTTACCTGCACTTGCTAGGAAGTGTTGTGCAAGCATCGGAATATCTTCACTACGATGTGCAAGTTTTGGAATATGAATACGAATCACGTTTAGACGGTGGTACAAGTCTTCACGGAAGCGACCTTCATGTACTAACTTTTCTAAGTCTTGGTGCGTTGCCGCAACGATACGGACATCCACCTTGACCGGGATGTGACCACCAACGCGGTAGAATTCGCCATCCGCTAAAACACGCAATAAGCGGGTTTGGGTTTCAAATGGCATGTCACCAATTTCATCAAGGAAAAGAGTCCCGCCATTGGCTTGTTCAAAACGCCCTTGACGCTGTGTGTTGGCACCGGTGAACGCGCCTTTTTCATGACCAAATAATTCAGTTTCGATCAAATCCTTTGGAATTGCCGCCATGTTGAGCGCAATAAAAGGTTTGTTGCCACGTGGTGAATGCTTATGCAATGCATGCGCAACCAATTCTTTCCCCGTGCCTGATTCACCATTAATTAATACGGTAATGTGTGATTGAGAAAGACGACCAATGGCACGGAAGACTTCTTGCATAGCAGGAGATTCACCAATAATCTCTGTAGATTGAATCGGTTGAACGGTTTTTGCAGATTCTTGTTGTTGTAATTTGGCAATATGTAAAATTGCACGGTTTACAAGAGCTAAGGCTTCATCAATATCAAAAGGTTTTGGTAGATATTCAAAAGCACCCGTTTGATAGCTCGACACAGCAGATTCTAAATCTGAATGTGCGGTCATGATAATTACAGGTAAGTCAGGGTAGTTGCCTTTGACTTTACCTAAAAAGGTCAGTCCATCAATACCCGGCATACGGATGTCTGTCAAAATAACATCTGGCGCATCGACACTTAACTGATCTAAAGCGGATTGTGCTTCTTCAAAACTGGTAACATCAAAACCTTCTTCTTTGAATGTTTTTTCCAGCACCCAACGCATGGCGCGATCATCATCGATGACCCAAATCTTATTACGCGACATGATCTGACTCCCAAGGTAAATATAGGCTAAATACTGTTTTTCCAGGAACTGATTGGCATTCAATCATTCCGTTATGTTGATGCATAATATTTTGTGCAATGCTAAGGCCGAGACCTGTGCCTTTCGCTCGTCCTGTCACTAATGGGTAAAATACGGATTCTAATATTTCTTGTGGGACACCTGGTCCATTGTCCTCGATATCAATGCGTACCGCAGAGCGTTTTAATACACCGTTGATGGTGACTAAACGTTGAATACGTGTGCGCAAAGTGAGTTCTGGTTGGTGCTCAACAAAGAACTCTTTGTTTTCCGTCATCGCCTGAACAGCATTGACACTGATATTCAGCATGACCTGAATTAATTGATCACGATCTGCCAGTACATCTGGTAAAGAAAGGTCGTAATCACGGGTGATTTTAATTTTCTTTTTAGTTTGGTTGACGATCAGTGAACGAACACGTTCAAGGGGTTCATGGACATTGACTGGTTCGTAACTTGGTAATTGTCTTGAACCAAGCATAGTGTCAGCAAGATTACGTAATCGGTCCACTTCACTAATAATAATGTCGGTGAATTCGCTGTACTTCGGATCATTTAAACTACGCGCTAAAAGTTGTGTCGCCCCACGGATACCACCAAGTGGATTTTTAATTTCATGAGCAACACCACGAATCAGTTGTCGTGCAACTTGATGTTGTTGAATCAGGTTTTCTTCTTTAGAGATTTTCAACATCCGGTCGATTTGATTGAGTTCAATCAATAGCAACGGGTGGTAGGGTTTGCCAGAGTTGAGCTGTGACACGGTGTAATCAACATGAATGTCTTTAAAGTTGACATTAATCGTTGCTTCTCGGCGCGTATAGTGCTGACCGGAAGTTAGTGTATTCATTAATGCATCATGCGTATTGAACTCATCATCGGGCATATGGAGTAAATTTAATACAGGCTGACCTGATGCACGAAGTAAGCTGATGTCAAAAAGCGCTTCACAAGATGAATTTAAATAAAAAATATTCAGGTTGCTATCGACCAATAAAATGGCAGTGGTTAAATTATCCACTAAAAGCCTGTAATCAATCGTCATAGTCTGATCCATTAGCGAGAGGTTCCTGTCTTAAAATGGCGCAATGGCATCTTCATAAAGCAAATCGTTCAATCTAATAAGGTTCGAATTGATGCAAGTTATGCAAGATATAAGCCAACTATTTGAGAAATACGCTAAGTTTTGATGCTTATTTGAATAAATGCGCTTATTTAAGACTTTAAATAAAGTGTATAGCCGATTAAAAACAGGCTGTAAATCAAAAATGCATTAAAATGGTGCAAATGAAATTATATGGATGAATTTATAGCATTATTTTGGTGCGTGATATAAAGAGTGGCCTTTTCACCTGTTTTTATGTTTTGAAAAGACATACAATACGCGGATTATAGTGGAGCGCAGATTCATGAAATCCCCCAAAGTCGGTTTTGTTTCTTTAGGTTGTCCTAAGGCATTGGTAGATTCCGAACGAATTTTAACTCAGTTAAAGACTGAAGGTTATGATGTAGCATCAGATTATGATGGTGCCGATTTAGTAGTTGTAAATACCTGTGGTTTTATTGAATCTGCAGTACAAGAGTCGCTAGATGCCATTGGCGAAGCGATGAGTTCAAACGGTCGCGTAATTGTGACTGGTTGTTTAGGTAAAGACGAAGACAAAATTCGCCAAATGCACCCAAATGTCTTAAAAGTGACAGGTGCTGCGGCATATCAAGAAGTGATGGAAGCTGTGCACGAATACGTGCCTGAGCCACCGAAACACAATCCGTTTATTGATCTAGTACCTGAACAAGGTATTCGATTAACACCAAAACATTATGCTTATTTGAAGATTTCAGAAGGTTGTAACCATCGTTGCACATTCTGCATTATTCCGAGCATGCGTGGTGATTTGGTTTCTCGTCCAGTAGGTTTAGTATTGACTGAAGCTCAAGCGCTGAAAAAAGCAGGCGTAAAAGAAGTCCTTGTGATTTCTCAAGATACATCGGCTTATGGCGTAGACACCAAATACAAATTGGACTTCTGGAACGGTCAGCCCGTTAAAACCAAATTCTATGACATGTGTGAAGCATTGGGTCAATTGGGTATCTGGGTGCGTCTGCACTATGTATATCCATATCCACATGTGGATGCTGTGATTGACTTAATGGCACAAGGCAAAATCCTGCCGTATTTGGATATTCCATTCCAGCATGCAAGTCCTAAGATTTTAAAACTCATGAAACGCCCTGCGCACAGTGAAAATACACTGGAGCGTTTAAAAGTTTGGCGTGAGAAATGTCCTGATCTTGTGATTCGTTCTACATTTGTTGTGGGCTTCCCGGGTGAAACTGAAGAAGACTTCCAAATGTTGCTTGATTGGTTAAAAGAAGCGCAGCTTGATCGTGTGGGTTGTTTTACTTACTCACCAGTTGAAGGCGCGACTGCAAATGATTTGCCAGATCATGTGCCTGAAGAAATCAAGCAAGAGCGTTATGAGCGTTTCATGCAAGTTCAGCAAGAAATCTCTGCTGCAAAATTGCAAAGCCGTATTGGTCAGAAAATGACAGTACTTGTGGATGATCTTGAAGAAGAGTTCCCAGTTGCTGTTGCGCGTTCTTATGCAGATGCACCTGAAATTGATGGTAATGTTTTTGTTGAGGATATCGATAAGTCAGTGATTAAAGCAGGTGATTTACTTGAAGTAGAAATTACAGATGCAGATGAATATGACTTATTTGCAAAACTGATCTCGGTTAAGTCTGCTTAAACGATTCATTAAAAATAATTGAAATTAAATAATTCGGAGTTGATGATGCTTGATTCTAAAAAACCACGTTTTGGTCGCATCCTGCTTAAGCTTTCAGGTGAAGCTTTAGCGGGCAATAAAGAGATGGGTATCGATGCACAAGTGCTCGATCAAATGTCACTCGCAATTGCGCACCTTGTTGGTTTAGGTGTTCAAGTGGGTATCGTTGTCGGCGGTGGTAACCTTTACCGTGGTAGCCAATTACAAAAAGATGGTTTGGTTGGCCGTGTAACAGGTGATCAAATGGGTATGTTGGCCACTGTAATGAACGGTTTGGCACTTCGTGATGCTTTGGTACGTCGTAATATCAAAACTCGTCTAATGTCAGCTTTACCCATTGGTGCAGTAGTTGAATCATACTCTAGCCGTGATGCAATTCGTCATTTAACTCGTGGCGAAGTTTGTGTATTTGTTGCAGGTACGGGTAACCCATTCTTTACGACAGATACAGCAGCATGCTTACGCGGTATTGAGATTGAAGCCAATCTTATCCTTAAAGCGACTAAGGTTGATGGCGTATACAACAAAGATCCAAGCAAATATGAAGATGCAGTGAAATACGATGCATTAACATTTGACCAAGTTTTAGATGAAAAACTGGGTGTGATGGATTTAACAGCGATTTGCTTGTGCCGTGACCACAACGTTCCACTTCAAGTATTTGATATGAACAAATCAGGTTCATTACTTTCAGTGGTAATGGGTGAAAAAGAGGGTACTCACGTTACGAACTAATGTACGTGGGCCCTAAAGCTCTTTATACTACAAGCTATTTTAGAATTTACATCTTTTCGAATTAAGTAAGGAAGATCACATGATTAACGATCTTAAAAAAGACGCAGAAGACCGTATGAACAAATCTCTAGATTCTCTAGAGCATGGTTTTGCTAAAGTTCGTACAGGGCGCGCGCACCCATCAATTTTAAATGGTGTTATGGTTCCTTACTATGGCTCTGATGTGCCATTAAACCAAGTAGCGAACGTGGGTGTAGAAGATTCTCGTACTTTACTTGTTCAGCCTTTTGAACGTTCAATGGTTGCTGCAATTGATAAAGCAATCCGTGAATCTGACTTGGGCTTAAACCCGATTACTGCTGATGCCATCCGTGTTCCTATGGCCGCATTGACAGAAGAAACACGTAAAGACATGCAGAAAGTTGCACGTAACGAAGCTGAAAATGCAAAAGTTGCGATCCGTAACATCCGTCGTGATGTTTTGGGTGATATCAAAGCATTGTTGAAAGAAAAAGAAATTTCTGAAGATGATGAGCGTCGTGCGGGTGATGACATTCAAAAAATCACAGACAAATTCGTTGCTGAAGTTGAAAAACGTCTGGCTGCAAAAGAAGCTGAATTGATGAAGGTCTAAGTTTTAATGACCTCATCTGAAGAAACTTCCCGTCTTCCAAAACATGTTGCCATCATTATGGATGGCAACAATCGTTTTGCCAAAAAGAATCAAATGCAAAAAGGTGAAGGGCATCGTTCTGGAAAGGACATCCTAGATCCCATCGTTGAACATTGTCGTAAAAGAAATATCCAAGCACTGACGGTTTTTGCTTTTTCGAGTGAAAATTGGAATCGTCCTCAGTTTGAGGTTGATTTGTTGATGGCTCTTCTTGAAGAAACCATTCATGAACAGTTGCCACGCATGGAAAAATTTAACATTTCCCTACGTTTTATTGGTGATCGTTCTCGTTTATCTCCTAACTTACGTGACTTAATGTTGCAAGCTGAACAAAGGACTGCTAATTTCGACAGCATGACTTTAACTATTGCAATTAGTTACGGTGGTATGTGGGATATGGCACAGGCTGCAAAACAAATCGCAGCAGATGTTTTAACTAACAAAATAAATCTTGAAGCAGTGGATGCTGAAGTCTTTGGTCAATATGTCAGTTTAAGTGATCTACCTCCGGTAGATTTGTTAATTCGTACAGGTGGTGATTTCCGTCTTTCGAACTTCTTGCTTTGGCAAGCTGCGTATGCAGAACTTTATTTTACCCAGACATTATGGCCTGAATTTACCATTGAAGAATTTGATGACGCACTAGCAGTATTTGGTGGTCGTGAACGTCGTTTTGGTAAGACCTCAGAGCAGATTCAACAAGAGCAGTTTGAGAATAAATAAATGTTAGAGCGGATAATAACCGCATTGGTACTGGTTTCAGTTGTATTGAGTTGCATGTTTGCAACCGAGTCTAAATACCCAATGCTTGTGCTGATGATTATTGCATCAGCTGTCGCTGGTTATGAGTGGTTTAAACTCATGCCGCGTAATACACAAAATGTGATTAAACCTTTCGCTTGGGGCTATGGTCTAGTCACTGCTATTCTTTCAGCACTAGCATTGCATTTTACAGATGTTGCATTACTGCTTTGGGCGGCTTCGATTTTTACTTGGATCTTAAGTGTCTATTGGGTGAAGTCTTATCCTGATTACGATAACTGGTATAACCCGAGTCTGAGTGGTATTGGTTTAGTCTTAGTTCCTGCTGCGGTAACTGCTATTTTTTCTGTGTGGATGAACTCACCTTGGTGGCTCATGTATCTGTTCCTGTTGGTATGGGGTGCAGACAGTGGTGCATACTTCGTGGGACGTAAATTTGGTAAGAAAAAACTTGCACCAGATGTGAGCCCAAATAAATCGATCGAAGGTTTATATGGCGGTCTATTCACTGCAATGCTAATTGTTATTGTTGTTGAAATTATTTATCTTGATTTAAGCATCGCTGAACATATTTTATTTTTAATACTTTCAGTAATAACAGTATTTAGTTCAGTACTTGGTGATTTATTTGAATCGATGATCAAGCGTCGTGCAGGGATCAAAGATTCTGGTCGTATTCTTCCCGGACATGGTGGTGTGCTGGATCGTATTGACTCGTTGCTTGCTGCAGCACCTATCTTTGCGGCAGGTATGTATGTTTTAAAATTAATTGGCGTAGATTTATAGATGTCACAATCTGTTTGTATATTGGGTGTAACAGGATCCATTGGTCAAAGTACTTTAAAGATTCTGCAACAGCACCCCGAAGAGTATTCAGTTTTTGCAGTCACTGCACATAGCCGAATTGTAGAACTTGTCGAAATATGCAAACAATATCGACCGAAAATCGCAGTTGTTCCATTCAATAAAGTGGATGAACTGCGCCAATTACTTGTAGCTGAAAAATTAACTGATATTGAAATCCTGCATGATGAAGCAGGATTAATCGCAGTAGCAGAACATCCACAAGTTGATGTGGTCATGGCAGCTATTGTGGGTGCGGCAGGATTGCTACCGACATTGGCTGCTGCGAAAGCGGGTAAACGTGTCTTACTGGCAAATAAAGAAGCGCTGGTGATGTCGGGTGACATCATGATTCAGACCGCACGTGAAAATAATGCTTTGTTACTGCCGGTCGATTCTGAACATAATGCAATCTTCCAGTGCTTGCCTGAAACTTATCTACAAGGTGAGCGTCATGGTCAGCCAAAATTGGGTGTCAAACAGATTTTACTCACCGCATCTGGTGGTCCATTTTTACATCATAGTTTAGAACAATTACAAAGTGTAACGCCTGCTCAAGCCTGTAAGCATCCAAACTGGTCGATGGGGCAAAAAATTTCTGTTGATTCTGCAACGCTGATGAATAAAGGCTTGGAATTGATCGAAGCCTGTCATCTTTTTGCAGTTGAAGAACAATTTGTAACAGTTGTTGTCCATCCACAGAGTATCATTCATTCAATGGTTCAATATGTAGATGGTTCGACTTTGGCGCAAATGGGTAATCCTGATATGTGTACGCCTATTGCTCATGCATTAGCGTGGCCAAAGCGTATTCAAACACATGTGCCTCCATTAGATTTATTTGTTCATTCACAGTTAAACTTTGAACAGCCTGATATACAGCGATTCCCAGCACTAAAATTAGCACGTCAAGCCATGAAGGCTGGGGGCTTAGCTCCTACGATTTTAAATGCAGCCAATGAAATCGCCGTGGCAGCATTTTTGCATGAGAAAATTGGCTTTACTCAAATCCCTCAAATTGTGGAACATGTGTTGGGGCAAGTTGAAAACTCAGCTGCAAATAATATTGATGTTATTTTGCATGCAGATAAATCGGCACGTATGGTTGCTGAAAAAGCAGTATTGAATTCAGGAAGTTAAGACATGAATGCCTTGTTTATGATTATTGCAGCAATATTGCTACTTGGACCGCTGATAGCGATTCATGAATTTGGGCATTATTTCGTTGCACGTAAACTGGGCGTAAAGGTTTTGGTGTATTCGATTGGTTTTGGCCCAACACTACTTAAGTGGACGTCAAAGAAGTCGGGTATTCAATATCAACTGTCTGCATTACCACTAGGTGGTTATGTCAAAATGTTGGATGAACGAGAAGGTGATGTCGCAGCAGAAGACTTACCAAAAGCATTTAACCGACAACACCCTTGGAAGCGTATTGCAATTGTTGCGGCAGGGCCACTCATCAACTTGGCTTTTGCTGTGGTGTTGTTTTGGATTTTATTTTTACCTGCACAGGAACAGCTGAATACGCGCGTAGGTAAAATTTTACCAAATACACCAGCAGCGGCTGCGCAAATGCAGTCTGGTGATAAAATTACTGCCGTAGATGGCACTCAAGTATCCACTTGGGAGCGCTTGAATTATGCCTTGGTTGATCGTGTGGGTGAAACTGGCAACATTCAAATTCAAGCTGAACGTGTAGGGCAAATTCAAAACTTCAGTTTACCGATTCAGAGTTTTTTACGCGATCAAACTCAGTCACCACTCGATGTTCTTGGTTTTACGCCATATCGTCCTGAAATTCCTGCAGTGGTTTCAAAACTCAGTGAAGATGGCGCAGCGATTCGCCAAGGGATGCAAGTGGGTGATCGAATTGTTTCGATTGATGGCGTAAAAATGAAAGACTGGTTTGATGTTGTACAAGTTGTACAAGCTTCTCCAGAAAAGTTACTTAAAATTGATGTTTTACGACAAAATAAAATTGTGCATTTAAACGTGATGCCGCAAGGTAAGCGTGACCAAATGGGTAAAGTCACAGGGCTTTTAGGTGTACAAAGCGATCCGGGTAAAGTCAATATTCCAGCCGAATACAAACAAACCATTCAATACACGCCTGTAGAGGCGATGGGAAAAGCGGTAGAAAAAACAGGTCAGATCTCTAGTATGATCCTGAATTCTATTGTAAAAATGGTGCGTGGTTTGGTGGGTTTGGATAATTTATCTGGTCCGATTACCATTGCGAAAGTGGCTGGACAAAGTGCTGAAATGGGGTGGCAAACCTTCATTTCATTTATGGCACTGATGAGTGTGAGTTTAGGTATTTTAAATTTACTACCGATTCCTATGCTCGATGGCGGTCATTTAATTTACTATTTTATTGAATTAATTCGTGGTAAACCTGTTTCTGAACAAATACAATTGGTTGGATTAAAAATTGGTATGGTATTGCTGGGTAGCATGATGCTACTGGCTCTATTCAATGACATTATGCGTTTATAAGAACGTTATACGAAATAAATTAACAGCGGAAAAGACTGGCATGCAGCACAAACATTTATTTATGCCATTGGCACTGGTTAGTGCTATGGCCGTAGCACAACAAGTATATGCAGCAGATGATTTTGTAGTACAAGATATTCGTGTTGATGGCTTAGTGCGTTTAACTCCTGACAATGTAGCCGGAATGATCCCATTCTCCGCTGGTGATCGTGTCAATGATCAAATCATTTCAAACTCAATTCGTAGCATGTTTGCATCGGGTTTGTTTGATGATGTGAAGTCTACACAAGTCGGTAATACCCTTGTATATACAGTGGTTGAACGTCCAGTTATTTCTAAAGTTGAGCTAAAAGGCAATAAACTTATTCCTAAAGAAGCCTTGGAAGAAGGCTTAAAGAAAATGGGTCTGTCCGAAGGTGAAGTTTTAAAGAAATCATCTTTGCAAACGGTTGAAACTGAATTAGAACAACAGTACATGCAGCAAGGTCGTTATGATGCTGATGTCAAAGTGATTACAACCGCTCAACCAAACAACCGTGTTAATGTCTTAATCGAGTTTGAAGAAGGTCAATCTGCCAAAGTATTTGATATCAATATCATTGGTAATACGGTCTTTAAAGAAAGCGAAATTAAACAAATTTTTGCATTAAAAGAAAGTGGTTGGAACTCGATCATTTCTCGTAATGACCGTTATGCACGTGAAAAGATGGCTGCGAGTTTAGAAGCTTTACGTGCGATGTATCTCAACAAAGGTTACATCAACTTTAACATTACCAATTCAAGTCTGAATTTGAGTGAAGATAAAAAACACGTCTTTATCGAAGTTTCGGTGGATGAAGGTGAACAATTTAAGTTTGGTAAAACTCATTTCTTAGGTGATACGCTTTATACGCAAACTGATTTAAACGCTTTAAAACTCTATAAAGATGGCGATTTATATTCACAAGAAAAAGTGAATGGTGTGAAACAACTTTTACTTCGTAAATACGGTAACGCAGGTTACTACTTTGCAGAAGTGAACATTGTTCCTGAAATCAATAAAGACACCAAATTGGTTGATTTAAATTACTATGTGAATCCGGGTCAGCAAGTCACTGTTCGCCGTATTAATTTCACAGGTAACTCGAAAACAGCTGATGAAGTTCTACGTCGTGAAATGCGTCAAATGGAAGGTGCATTAGCAAGTAACGAAAAAATTGATTTATCTAAAGTGCGTTTAGAACGTACTGGTTTCTTTAAAACCGTTGATGTTAAGCCTGCACGTATTCCGGGTACCCCAGATCAAATTGATTTAAATGTAAATGTTGAAGAGCAGCATTCGGGGACAAGTACTTTAGCTGTTGGTTTCTCACAAAGTGGCGGTGTAACTTTCCAAGCAGGTTTGAGTCAAACCAACTTCTTGGGTACAGGTAATGCAGTTTCTATCGATTTGTCTCGTTCAGAGACTCAAGATTATTACAACCTCAGTGTAACTGACCCATACTTCACTATTGATGGTGTACGCCGTGGTTATAACTTGTACTACCGTAAAACCAAGTTAGATAACGACTATAACGTTAACAACTACGTCACTGATAGTTTTGGTGGTGGTATCAACTTTGGTTATCCGATCGATGAAAACCAAAGTATCAGTATGGGTTTAAACGTAGACCAAACTGACGTGACTACAGGTCCATATGTTTCTACATATGTGCGTGATTACTTACTTGCAAATGGCGGTAAGGCAACACATTCAACTAGCTATTGTCCAGTTGACTTAGTACCAATTAAAGATGCTGATGGCAAAATTACAGGTTATGAGCCATGTTCAGTGCCTGAAATAACTTATAATGATGAATTTAAAGGTGATTTCTTAACCTATAACTTAAACTTAGGTTGGTCGTATAATACGCTAAACCGCCCTGTATTCCCAACTTCAGGTATGTCACATCGTGTAAATACTGAAATTGCCTTACCGGGTAGTGATGTTGAATATCAAAAAGTCACTTACGATGCACAAGCTTATTTCCCACTAGGTAAAGACTTTGTATTACGTGGTTACGGTAAGTTAGGCTATGGTAATGATTTACCGTTCTATAAAAACTTCTATGCAGGTGGTTTTGGGTCGGTACGTGGTTATGACAACAGCACTTTAGGTCCAAAATACGATGGTGTTTACTATCAAGGTATTGGTAAAGAAGATTTGGATTTTGAGGAAGTGGGCGGTAATGCACTTGTCCAATTTGGTGCTGAATTAGCCTTACCAGTGCCTTTCAAAGGCGATTGGGCGCGTCAAGTACGTCCAGTATTGTTTGCTGAAGGAGCACAAGTATTTGATACCCAATGTGACGTTCCAGCCGCGGATAGTGTATTGGTTAAAGATGGTCAAACATATAACGCTCGTGAATACTGTAAAGATAACTACGGCTTTGATATGAATAATATGCGTTATAGCGTTGGTGCTGGCTTTACTTGGATCACGATGATTGGTCCAATTTCACTGAGTTATGCATTCCCGCTGAATGACAAAGCTGGCGATGAAACAAAAGAAATTCAATTCGAGATTGGTCGTACGTTCTAAGTACGACCCTTCTGGGAATAACAAAATTACAGGTTGATAAGATGAATAAATTATTTGCTGGTTTGGCGGTATTGGGTATGTCATGTTCTGCTGTGGTACATGCAGCAGGTTACGGTGTGGTTGATTTAGAAAAGGTGGTGGATCAAAGCACTTATATAAAACAACAAAATGCTCAAATTCAACAGCAATTGAAACCACAAACCACTAAAATTGAATCACTTGCTAAAGAGCTGGAAGCAATGCAACAAAAAGCTCAGCAAGGTGGTGATAAGTTGACTGCTGCGCAAAAGCAGCAAATGGGTCAACAGTATCAAACTAAACTTAAAGAGCTGACTGATTTACAGCAAAAAGTTCAAGCTTCGGTTCAAGGTAATATCCAGTCCTTAAATCGCACGATGGATACTCGAATCAAGAAAGTTGCAGAACAATTGCGCACAGAAAATAAGTTAGATGTTGTTTTGAATAAAAATTCAGCACTTGCGTATGACCCTAAGTTTGATTTAACTGATAAAATGATTCAAAAGGTTAATGCAATTAAATAATCAATGAATTCTCAAAAATTCAGTTTAGAAAAGCTTGCTCAACTTGTTCAAGGTCAATGTATTGGTCAGCTAGACTTGCAATTCAGCGGAATGGCAAGTTTGGAGAGTGCTCAACCACATCAGCTTGCATTTTTAAACGCAGATAAATATCTGAATGAAGCTCAACAGTCTAAGGCTGGTGCGCTGATTGTGACTGCAGACATGCAGTCACAAATCCCTTCACAGCAAAACTTTATTGTTGTACCCAATCCGTATTTGGCTTTCGCTATTCTAACGCATGTTTTTGAAAAAAAATCTGTAGAAATAGGAATTGAAAGTACTGCTCAAATTCATCCTTCAGCAATCATTTCTGATACTGCTTATATTGGGCATTATGTGGTGATTGGTGCGAATAGTGTGGTGGGTGAAGGGACGCGCATTGAATCCCAAGTGAAGATTGATCATGGTGTTGAAATTGGTAAAGATTGTTTTATCGATTCGCATGTGACAATTACTGGTGAAGCCAAGTTAGGTGATCGTGTACGTATCCATGCAAATACGGTGATCGGTGGTGAAGGATTTGGTTTTGCGCCTTATCAAGGGAAATGGCATCGTATTGCTCAATTAGGTTCTGTACGTATCGGGAATGATGTGCGTATTGGTTCAAATTGTAGTATCGACCGTGGTGCTTTAGATGACACAATTTTGGAAGATGGTGTCATTATTGATAACCTTGTGCAAATCGCGCATAACGTCAAAGTTGGTGCAAATACGGCAATGGCTGCGAAATGTGGTATTGCCGGTAGTACAACTATTGGCAAAAATTGTGTGCTAGCAGGGGCTGTTGGTATCGTAGGTCACATTAATATTGCAGATAATGTGACAATTACCGGTATGTCAATGGTCACAAAAAGTATTTCCGTTGCTGGGAGTTATTCTTCAGGTACGCCAATGCTTGAAAGTGGTTCTTGGAAAAAGGCAGCAATCCGCTTTAAACAATTAGCAGATGTGCCATTGACCCAATTGGTCAAACGACTTGATCATATGCAGTCTCAAATTGAGTCCCTTGAATCAACATTTAAATTGCGTAAATAATTATGATGACAGAGTCGAATACCCCAGCTTTCACAAAACCTGAATTACCAATGACTATTCAGACTATTCGTGAATATTTGCCACATCGTTATCCGTTTTTATTGGTTGATCGTGTTGTTGAAGTGACTGACAACGGGATTGTAGGCTATAAAAATGTAACGATTAACGAAGAATTCTTACAAGGCCATTTCCCTGAATACCCAATTATGCCGGGCGTGCTGATTGTTGAGGCATTGGCGCAAGTATCGGGTATCTTAGGTTTCATTATGAATAATGAGAAACCTTCAGCTGGTTCGTTGTTCTTATTTGCTGGTGCAGAAAAGGTCCGATTTAAAAAACAAGTCGTTGCAGGCGATCAACTTGTATTAAAATCAGAATTAGTGATGCAAAAGCGTGGCATTTACAAATATAATTGTGTTGCCACTGTAGATGGCGTAGTCGCAGCAACCGCGGAAATTATGGTTTCGCATCAGAAAACAGAGACAGCATGAGCAATAACGAATTAATTCATCCTACCGCCATTATTGACTCATCAGCAGTAATTGCTCCGGATGTGCAAATTGGACCATATTGTATTATTGGTCCTAAAGTCACAATTGGAGCGGGTACTAAACTGCATTCACATGTTGTGGTGGGTGGTTATACCCGTATTGGTCAACATAACGAAATTTTTCAATTTGCCAGTGTTGGTGAAGTTTGCCAAGACTTGAAATATGCTGGTGAAGAAACGTGGTTAGAAATCGGTGATCATAACTCGATTCGTGAACACTGTAGTTTACACCGTGGTACTGTTCAAGATCAGGGTCTAACTAAAGTTGGTAGTCATAATTTATTGATGGTGAATACACATATTGCACATGACTGTGTGGTAGGTGATCATAATATCTTTGCTAATAACGTCGGCGTTGCAGGTCATGTCCACATTGGTGATTATGTCATCGTAGGTGGTAACTCTGGTATTCATCAATTCTGTAAAATCGATTCTTACAGTATGATTGGTGGTGCATCTCTTATTTTGAAAGATGTACCTGCTTATGTCATGGTATCTGGTAATCCAGCCCATGCTTTTGCCATGAACATTGAAGGAATGCGTCGTAAAGGTTGGTCTAAAAATGTGATTCAAGGTTTACGTGAATCTTTTAAATTGATTTATAAAGATGGCTTAACGACGAATGAAGCGATTGAACGTATTCGTACTGAAATTTTGCCTGAAGTGGCAGAGGCGCAATTGTTGATTGACTCACTTGAGCAGTCTAAGCGCGGTATCGTACGCTAAATGCTGCGAATAAAAAAGACACCTTATAAGGTGTCTTTTTTTTGCGTTAAAAAAAGTCCTATTTTTTAACAAAGCCTGCTTCTTCAGATTTTGGATACTTTTGGGTAAGCTTGGTTTTGAGCTGCGTTGCTAAACTGCTGTTTCGATCTACGTCTTTTGCAATGCTATACAGTTGATATAACGCTCTAGGTGCACGAGTCGACTCAGGGTATTGATCTACCACGATACTATAGTTCTTTTTCGCTTCTGCGTAGTTGGTCGGTTCAACAGCAAGGTTGAACTCAGCTAACCAAAAATATGCATTGCTAATGTAGACGCTATTAGGATTATTCTTAATAAAGTTTTTCATTGGTGCAATGGCTTTTTTCGCACCACCTTGTTTATATGCATCTAAAGCAACGGTATAAGCTGCTTTCTCAAGCTCAAGTGAGTCACCACCTGCATTTACAGGTTGTTTTGCAGATGAGCTTAATGTTGCTTGGGTCGTAGGTTGTTTAGCTGGTGTAGGGGCTATATTAGCTGCTACTGGGTGCAGTACCTTGTTGGTTATCCTCCGCAGCCTCTGTGTCTTCACTCGGATCTACTTTTTGTTGGAGTAGCTCTAAACGTTGATCTAAATCTGCATAGCGGTTTGTAAGTTCACTTTTTAATTGTTCGATAATATTGTCTTGCTCTTCCATTTTACCGCGTAAGCTACGCAATTCATTTTCGAGCTGTTGGTTCTTCTGCATGAGCTGCCAATTCAAATTGGTTGGCGTAGGGGTAGAGCCAGCACCTGTTTGAATGGCTGTATTATTTGCTGTATACACAGTGCCATTATCTGCGCCACTCAAACCACGAGATTCAATTGGAATATTGGCAAATAGCGTACCTGAGCAAGTCAATGTAAGGGCACACAATACATGCTGTTTAAACATCATAAAAATTCCATGTAGTTGCAAGCATGTCCGTATTGAATAGTTTTATTACAGACTGCTTTAGATAAAACGATAAGCACATTAAAAACGCCAAAGTTCTGAATTGCAATAAGCTTTTACAATCTTGTTGTGTATTAAAGTAAAAGTATAGTGATGATGTTTCACGTTTTCTACATCATCGACCATCATATTGATTTATAAATAATCAAACAGTGGTTTCTACTCAGGAATTCTTGGTTTTAGTCTTGCATGTTTATCAAAAATCTCTATACTCTGTTCTTGCAATGGTAGCCCTGCCGGTTACTTCGCAATTGTACTCTACAAACCCCGCCAGGACCGGAAGGTAGCAACGGTAGTAGAAATATGATGTGCCGAAGTCTTGCTGGTAGGGTTGCCACCAGTTTCAATAATAATAAATTAAACTTCCTCTCATTTTTTTTAATCCTAGATTCTTCTTTATTTTAGTTTTATTAATTCTTCATTTAGATCTATATCTTTGTTATTCGTCATCAAATTCTTTACGTGCAATCACTTTAAAAATTGTATCGAGATCGAATCCTCGATATTGTAAAAAACGTATTTGTTTGGCTTTTTGTTTTGGATCACGTTCAACAGTTTTGCCAAATTTTTTGATCTTGAGCTGGTAGGCTTCGGCGACCCAATCTGTTTCTTTTAATTCATCCTGAATTAATTCACTGTCTACTTTTTTATTTTTTAAAGCGAGCTTTATACGGTTGGGGCCTTTACCTTTACGTTTTTGACTCGACAACAGCATTTCTGCTACACGCTGATCGCTTTGATAGTTCTCACGTGCGAGTTCTTCCACCAAGTGTATGACTTCTTCACGACTATCCGCATACAGTGCTAATTTCTCGATTAAATCCGCTTTTGAGTATTCTTTACGTGTGAGTACTGCAAAGGCGTAGGAGCGTAAACGAGAGCCGCGCAGACCTGGTTTTTTTTCAGTATGAACATCTTTACCATTGGCATCAAAATGCAACGCAGAGTGATCGGTCACCGAAGTATTGTCATGTGAAATGTCAGTTTGTGCAGCATGATTTGCGCAAGGAGGTTCTTCAGCTTCAGTAAACTGTTGTTTCAGTGCTTCATAGTCGAGCAAGAGTGGAAAATGGTCTTTAGTCATGGGGTCATTTTAATACAAAATTTGAGTGCAAAACAAAACGCCCCGTAGGGCGTTTCGTCTGCTATTAAAGCATGCTGTAATTAAGCATCTAAAAAGTCTGGTTCTTCTTCGTCTTTGTCTTCTACAGGTACTGTACCTGTAGTCAGAAGTTGTTCACGAATCAGTTTTTCGATAGTTTGCACAAGTTCAGGGTGTTCTTCTAAGTGGCGAATGGTATTGTTTTTACCTTGACCAATCTTGTCACCTTGGTATGAATACCAAGCACCTGCTTTTTGAACAATTTCTTGTTGTACAGCGAGGTCAACAAGTTCACCTAAATGGTTTACACCTTTACCGTAAAGAATTTGGAAAATCGCTTCACGGAATGGGGGAGCCATTTTGTTTTTCACAACTTTCACTTTGGTTTCTGAACCAATGATTTCGTCGCCTTCTTTCACTTGACCAATACGGCGGATATCTAAACGTACAGACGCATAGAATTTAAGTGCATTACCACCAGTTGTGGTTTCTGGGCTACCAAACATTACACCAATCTTCATACGGATTTGGTTAATGAAGATCACCATACAGTTAGAACGTTTTGCATTACCAGTAATTTTACGCAGTGCTTGGCTCATCAGACGAGCTTGTAAGCCCATGTGTGAGTCACCCATTTCGCCTTCAATCTCGGCGCGAGGGGTCAGTGCAGCGACCGAGTCGACAACGATCAGGTCAATGGCGCCTGAACGTACCAGCATGTCTGCAATTTCAAGTGCTTGTTCACCATTGTCTGGCTGTGAAACAAGTAAGTTATCAATATCTACGCCAAGTTTACGTGCGTATTGAGGGTCTAATGCATGTTCAGCATCGATGAATGCACAAGTACCGCCAGCTTTCTGACATTGTGCAATGGCTTGTAATGTCATAGTCGTTTTACCAGAAGACTCAGGACCGTAGATTTCTACGATACGACCTTTAGGCAAACCACCAATACCTAGTGCGATATCTAATGTTAAAGAACCTGTAGAGACAGCTTCAACTGCCTGTACAGTATTATCACCAAGACGCATAACGGTGTTTTTACCAAACTGCTTTTCAATTTGGCTTAAGGCCGCATTTAACGCCTTGCTTTTATTATCATCCATCTTACAACCTCAATACGATGTCACGAAACAATATACTCAAGTGGATGTATTCAGTTTAGATCTGTTCCACGAGTGTATAGTGACAGAAATCATCCTTTTGTTCTATGAAAATCACAACAGGTGCGACATGTTGTGACGCTTTAACTTAATCATCATTATAAGACCATTGCTGGTCAAACTGTTGATCATTTTCTCTTTTAAATTTACCAATATCTCGACGATCTTTTTTACTTGGTCGATGATCTGGCCGAGCTAGATTATGCAACTTTCTTTGGGATGCGAGCAATTCCCGTTTTGCAATACTGACCTCAGTTTCATCATAAAGCAGCTGAGCGGTTGGGGCAGGCCCACGAACATCCGACAGTGCTTTCACCACCACGGTTTTTTTCTCAAGGCCTTGTGCAATGGTTAATTCCATGCCTACACGAACTTCACGAGAGACTTTAACGCGTTCGCCATTATGATGAACTTTACCGCCTTCAATCGCATTTTTGGCAATAGAGCGTGTTTTAAAAAAACGTGCAGCCCACAACCATTTGTCTATACGCATACCAACCGCATCTTCGGCTAGATTTGATTTACGCATATTTTTTCTGTTCCTCGGCTTGCTCAGTCGTTTGAGCTTCTAAAATAGGGATTAAATCTGTTAATGCGGACAGCATTGGATAATTACAAGTCTCGCGAGGCGCTTTGGCAGATGAAGGTTGCTGAATCGAATAGAGCTGTTCAATCCCAAAAAGTTTTGCACCATTGAGCACTTTTTCTGTGTCATCAATGAAGTAACAGTTTTTTGCATAGAAGGGGTGTTTGCTTGCTAATATTTGCCAAAACTCAATAAACTCTTTGGCATGACCGAGCGTTTCTGAACTGACGATAACATCAAAATAATCACGAAGACCGGTTTCTTCGAGTTTGAATTGTAAGCCTGCAAAGTCGGCATTGGTCGCAAGCCAAATAGGATAGCCATTTTCTTTAAGATAGGTGAGTAGCTCAATGCAGCCTTCGCGTTTAGCCACTTTGGCTTTTTGTTCTATTTGCATTGCCAAAACATCAACGCCAACTTGTGACGTCCAAAAGCGAGAGGAGTACCATTTTAGGGTATGATTATGCTGTTGATAAAAACTAAATAGCGTTTGCTTGCTTTGTTCGAGTGAGCATTGATGCTGTTCAGCATAACGAATTGGCAGCAGCTCATTCCAAATGAAATCATCATAAGCAAGATCGAGTAAAGTACCGTCCATATCGAAAATGATCGTCGGCTTTTCTGAGTAATTTGGCATATAAAGGTATTCTATGTTTAAAACAACAACAGCACCGCAAGACCCACTGATTTTGCAGTTGGTTCCCATTGTGACACAAGCTTGCGAAATTTTGCGAGAAGAATATCAGCGTTATTGCTCAGGTGCAGATTTTGATGTGGAACGTAAAAGTGATGATTCACCTGTAACGCAAGCTGACTTTCGTGCAAATAGCTATATTACCCAAGCATTATCTAAAGTTTCTAGCTTGCCTGTATTGTCAGAGGAAGGTGACAAGTCTGAACGTATGCAATGGCAAAAATTTTGGCTGCTTGATCCTTTGGATGGTACCAAAGAGTTTTTACATAAAAGACCTGAATTTACCATTAATCTGAGTCTGGTTGAGGGTGCTAATACTACCTTTGCCATATTGGCGATCCCTGGGGAATACAGCGTATATATTTGTCCCTTTGAGGGACTGCCGCTGAAATATGATAGCCAGTCAACCACATGGTATGAATATGTTCAAACCTCTGTAGAGAATGTCGTACACGTTGGCTTGAGTCAAAGTGCTAAAAATAAGCCGATTTATAAGCACTATCTAGACGCTTTAGAAAAACTTAGTCCTTATCAGGCATACCATGCTGGTAGTGCATATAAGTTTTGTATGATGTTAGAAGATCGAGTGGATATTTACCCGCGTTTTCATCCTACCTGTGAATGGGATACGAGCGCTGGACAATGTTTAATCGAGCGTATTGGTGGTGGTTTGGTTGATTTTAAAGGTCGCGCTTTTTTATATAACCAGCGCAAGACTTTATTAAATGGTGGATTTATTGCATTTAAAAATGCCGAAATGAAAGAATTGGCCTTAAATGCTTTGGCAAACATGCCTGACAAAACTTGAGCTAAATCGGGTTCATGCTATAGTGTCAGCACACTCCGTTAAATCTCCTGCATTTAAGAACTGTCAATTATGGCCCTAGATTTGCTCCCTCCTAGTATGCTGAAAGCAATAGACTTATTGCCGGATGAAAAGACGCCTGTAACATTGTTTACACGTCATTCCATTCGTGAAGTTGTACAAGGACAAGGCTTGGCCGGTTATGACTTGCAACTGACCCATCAAGGACGAGATTTAGCCGAAGCGTGGGGCAGCTATTTGGTTGAAAATACCGATCGTGTTATTCAGCACTGTATTTCGAGTCCAATTCAGCGCTGTGTGGATACGGCGGCATTGATGATTCAAGGTGCAGATAATGTCACGATTGAACCGAATACCCACCATATCGAGATCATTGAACAAGGATTATTGGTCGAGCCGGGAAGTTTTGTGCTCGATATTAAAAAAGCAGGACCATACTTTCAAAAGCAAGGTGCTTTAGGCTTTATCAATAGTTTTGTGAATAATGCTTTGCCGGGTATGAAACAGCCCATTCATGGGGTGGTAGATGTTTTGGAGTTGATTTACAACACTCATCCAACCAATGATTATGGTCTGAGTCTAGCGGTGAGTCATGATACGATTTTGGCTGCAATTCTTGCCATTATTTCAGGTAAAAATATCGTGACACGCGAAGACTGGCCGAAAATGATGGAAGGTTTATTTGTTTGGTTTGAAGGAGATGTATTCCTTGAGTCAAAACTGAAATGGATTTGGCGTGGAGAACTAAATGAATTAAATATTCGTGAATTTCAGCAGGCTGAGCAGCAACTCTAAGTATTTTTGCGCATACAAAATATTTAAAAAAGGCATCCATGTACGGGATGCCTTTTTTATCTGCTTCAATATTTCATTAAATAAAAGATTAAATATTGGCTTTAATTCGTGCAGGATACTGATTTAAATCAATACTTGAACCGTCGTCACTATAAGGCCAGCGGCTAGTATTGACAGGGAGATGTTGTTGGTGGATTCGACTGTATTTGTCTGCGGCAATCAATGTGGCAATGTCATGATCTTTAATGCTATACGCTTGTACGATTTCAACTGGATATTGTGTGCGTTCAAAAAATTCAGCTTCTGTTTCCCCTTGATGCAGTGCAAAAATACGTTCTACAGCTGGTAAGTACACGCCATATGCTAACCATGAGTCTACGCCTTGAGAGGCTTGAATCTCAGCGGTCGATTTCATATTTGAAATGACTTTACCTAAAATGTCTTTTTCACCTTTCGATGTAAAATATTCAATATATTGATTTTCTGCTTCTGCAAATTTTTCTAATGATGGCAAAAATTGGTTAATCGACATTTTTATCCCTCTTTTCATTTGTACAGCAATGGCTGCCTAGGATGAAAATTAAAATACCATAAAAAATATATGGGATTAAACCATTTCTAAAAATTTTTATTTACAAAGTTTCTAAAAATATCCTGACAATTTTTGTCGGGAATATACGATTGTATTTAAAGGACTACACCTTAATTTTAGTTGATAAGTGAAGTACCTGTCACAGCAATCGTGATTCAGCCAATACTAAATATTTAGATTTAATTTGAATTGTTAATAAGTGACAAAACGCGGCAATTGAATGATTAATAAAAAGAAAATAGCATTATATTTGTTGTAACTTATTGATTTATATATTTTATGTAAGTCTCTTAATTGGATTTTTTTGTGGCTAATTGGGGAATAGTAGTGAAAAGTGTGATAGGTTTTTCATATAACAAATTATCAATTTGTATTGTGTCATTCATGTTAGTTGCTTGTGGTGGCGGAGGTGGTGGTGATAGTTCAAGTGGCACTGCATCAACTGCAAATTATCCAGAACCGACCCAAGACATAGTCGATGATACCAGTATTGGCTTTTATGACTACGATGCAAATGATGCTGTTCGTGAAATACGAAATGATTTAGTCGGCAACTTTTCAGCGCAAGTTCAATTTGGTCAAAGTCATGTCGTCGATCCGAATGCGAACGAAGCCAAGAAAATGCCACGGTTAACCAGTGAAAAAGAAGCGCTGCTTATCGTGACGCCAACACTTGATATGCAAAACATCAAGCAATTCAAAGTAGAAATCTATCAAAACAACCGCTTAATTCGTACCGCGACATTGGATGATCCGACGCAAATGCCTGTTTCAGACCAGAGTGGGCAAAGAGGTCGTCCAGATGTTTGGTACAGTAAACGCGCGTGGGCCACGAAGCTCAATTGGGATGAAGTTAAACCCGGTCTAAGATTAAAATTTATTGACGCAAATAAAGTCAGCGGTGAATTGGCTGAGGATAAAATCGATTTTGCTGCACCAGGTGAATTGGTTTTAAATAATATCCGTGTTGGTATGTTGGCAGATAAGCCAAATTCTACCGGCCACTATATGCTACTAGAGCCTGAAAAAGCGGGCACAGATTATTTCCAAACCATTCCTGCAGCAGAAATGACGGTTGCACAATATGATGATATTCAGTTAACACGTGCAATGGTATCTTCAGGTGTTATTTATGACAGTAAAAGTGCCGGAGATGGTGGTGTTTATGCAGGAGACATGCGTGAGGATGTCGGTAAATCAACCTTTAGTGTTGGTATAAACCTTGCTAACTGGGGTATTACCAGTGCATCTATGGCCAACCAAAGTCAGCCACAATTAACCCAAACAGTAGTTGTCCATCATACGAAGGGGAACTATGCCAATGGTGTGCATACTCATGGACTGAGTGGTGGTAATGGCATGCTCACGCTTTATGATTCTGTAGGGAATGAATTTAGCCATGAAATTGGTCATCACTATGGTTTAGGACATTACCCTGGTCAGGTAGGTGACAATCTATTTTGGGCTGCACATCATGCGGACAGTGGATGGGGTTATATTGCCAATCGCAATATGATGCGCGGAAATCTATCATGGACGGCGACATGGAAGTGGGATGGAGCGAATGGTATCCCAAATTTTAAAAATTTGTTCCCGTACGGAAAAGATGCCATGTCCGGCGGGTATCCTGATAGTAATGTATCACGCTACACACACTATACGGGTTACAGCACATTCCTGAAAATTCAACCACACTTTGACCGTTATGTCTGGGATGAAACTTCGCCTACCGGCTACAAAAAGTGGAACAAAACCACTCGTGAAATGGAAGTCGCTCAACCGAAGATGCCAAATTCTACGGCTCCGGTTTGGTATAACGCAGATCAAAATTATCCACGACCACGGGTTTTTGGTCAGCCTGTCATTACCATTCTAGGGGGCTATGATCCAGTCAATCAAGTTGGTTTGTTATATCCTGCGGCACGTTCAAACTGGGGTAATGTGTATGACTTAAATGCTGCCAATACCGCTTTGGATCAAGCGGCATGTTGGTTGAATGTGCAATACACGAATAAAGTCAACAATATTGCTTTAGCACCTGCACGATTAGGCAGTAATGCCAATAAATTGCATGTCAATTTAGCTTTGGCAGATCAACCACAGAAAGTTGATTTGTATTGTAAAAAAGCAGGTGAAAAAGCCAAGTTATTAGCAAATATTGATATTCCAGTCTACAGTACAGCGATCAAGCCGGCCGTCAAAATTGGACGTCAGCATGGTTATAGTGCATTGCGTGCTATCGAACTTCCTCAATTAGAAAGTGCTTTAGAAGCGCAAGCTGCAAATGCTGTTGTTGCTCTTAATCCAACTGAAAAAATGCTGTATGAGTCATATAAAAATGACAAGTCATTGATGAATAGTGTGGCGCGTCAGCAATTAACCCGTTATGAGTCGCAACAAAACACAGCATACCGACTAAATCGTTGGATGAATGTGTATGCACAAGACCTAACCAATCAAGTTCCTGAGGCACAAAGCGCACTCGACGCATTTATGACAAAGCTTTCAGTATCTCAGGAAGGTTTGTTTGATCAGGCAACATTGATCAAAAATGGTAATAACTGTTTGAAAGCAGAAACATTAACCGATGGAAAATTAAACTTATATATTAGTGGTCCAAGCGGATGTACTGCGGACGAATCGGAACAGTGGGTATATGATGCGATTGGTCGGATACACAGCAAGTCAAATCCAGATCAATGCATAACAGGCAACGGTGGTTCAGCTAAAGTGACGCTAGAACGCTGCATGTTAAACCAAACCAACCAAATTTGGACCATGGACCCTGCGACTACAACGATTCGTCAAAGTGGTCAATGTATGGATTTAAATACGGGACGTTTGCAAAATAACCGTGCGGATTTAATTCGATATAGCTGTACCAATGGTGGCAATCAACGTTGGACAAATTTGACAGCAAGCCAAAACTTATTATGGACATATTTATCAGCGACGAATATGAAACTGATTAATAAATAATCTGTAAATAGAAAATAAGGTCCATCGAGGACCTTATTTTTTTGCTTTTAAAAACCTATAGGTACAAAAAAAGCCCTAAAAAGGGCTTTTTTTATCGCAACAAATTAGTTAGCTAAAGCTTTAACTTGTGCATTTAAACGGCTCTTATGACGAGCAGCTTTGTTTTTATGGATGATGCCTTTATCAGCCATACGATCGATAACAGGAACAGCTTTTTTGTAAGCTTCTGTAGCGACAGCATAATCACCAGCAGCAATAGCAGCTACTGTGCGTTTAAGATAAGTACGAACCATAGAACGTAAGCTTGCGTTGTGTTGACGTGCTTTAACGTTTTGACGAGCACGTTTTTTTGCTTGAGCAGAGTTTGCCACTCGTGCACTCCTTGAAATAGATTGGTCTGGGCGGGCTGAAATTACATCTGAAAACCAACATCAGAAGAACTATCACCAGCCCGTAAACAAGTGCCATATTGTGATTAAACTAAGCGCTTAAGTCAAGTCTTGACATGCTTTGACAACATTTTAGATGCAGAAAAATTTTAAAGAAAACGTTAGATTAGTCTAAAGTGATTGAGATTGTATGAAAAATGACTAAAAGTATAGAGAATGCGATTGTCATCGGAGCAACAGGATTGGTCGGGCGGGAATTGGTTCGTCAGCTCAGTCAAAATACAGGATGTAAGAATATTACGGCTGTGGTACGTCAGCGTGACCATGAACTGAATGGACTGGCAAAAGTTCAACAAATGGTGATCAGTGACTTTCTTTCTCTGACTCAGGATGATGTGAGAGATTATAGTCATGCCTTTAGTTGTTTAGGCTCGACCATTAAAAAAGCAGGGTCTAAAGATCATTTTTATCAAATTGATTTTAGCATCAATGCGCATTTTGCTGAATTATTAGAATATACAGAAACCCATTTGATCATAGTTAGTGCTATGGGCGCTGACGCTAATTCCGCATTTTTTTATAATCGAGTCAAAGGGGAATTGGAATATTATTTAAAAACCTTAAAGTTAAATCAACTTTCGATATTAAAGCCTTCGCTGTTACTTGGTGAGCGTCATGAATCGCGACGTTTAGAAGATGCGACACAGAAACTTTATATGCGCTTTTCGCATTTTGTACCTGACCGTTTTAAATTTAAGCCAGTGACAGCACAGCAAGTGGCTCATACTATGGTCGAGGCGGCACAAACTCAGACTGAAAAGTTCGAGATTTATGATAATTTACGCATACTAACAATTAAATGAGGGAAATACCGTGTCTACAGTTCCATTCGTCACCTGTGATTTACTTGATGATCATTCAGATAAAGAATTACAAGTGGTGATCCCGTCGTTGGATGGTAAATTCTTTCAAAGTTATGGTGCACGAAAAAGTTTTGGCGGTCAGGTGATGACGGTCAAATGTTTTGAAGATAATTCTCGTGTTAAAGAATTATTGGCAACCGATGGTACGGGTAAAGTATTGGTTGTGGATGGTGGTGCGTCGATGCGCTGTGCCTTGATGGGTGATATGATTGCTGAATCTGCAGTTAACAATCATTGGAATGGCGTCATTATTTACGGCTGCGTGCGTGATGTTGATGCGATTGCCGAACTTGATTTAGGTGTGCATGCTTTGGCTGCGATTCCACAAAAAAGTAACCGCAAAGGCGTGGGTGAAACAGATATTCCATTAAGTTTTGGTGGTGTAAACATTCAGTCTGGTGATTTTATCTATGCTGATAATAACGGCATCGTTGTTTCAAAAGAGCAATTGGTTGTTCTATAAGCGTACTTGAATTTTTAGTCGTGGAATGAAAGCGTAATTCTTGCTCATACACGACGATATAAATGTGAAAAAGAAAATACAAACATCAGCTGAGGACTCTCGGCTGTTGTATAAAAATACGAAATAAAAGAAGAAAGGAAAAAGTATGTTGTTGCATCAATTAAAAGTGGCGCAAGCGTTGCTCTCAGGCGTAGCAGAAGGCGGACGAGGTACAAATGGGACGCCTTATCCGAAACAACCTGATAAAGCCCTTAAACTGTACGAATTTGAAGGTTCTCCGTATTGCCGTCGTGTGCGTGAAGTTTTGACCACACTTAATTTGGATTATGAGGTTTACCCATGTCCCAAAGGGGCTAAAAAGTACCGTTTAGAGGTACAGAAATTAGGTGGAAAACAGCAATTCCCTTTCTTGGTGGATGACAATACTGGGGATCGTTTGTACGAATCTCAGCAAATAATTCATCATCTATTTAAACATTATGGCAAAACAGGTCAGACTCCTAAGAAATATGCCAATTATCCTAAAATTCCGTATGTTGCCTATGTTGGAACCTTAATTAATGGGGCTCAAGGCGTGTGGGTGCACCGTAAAGTCATTCATCGTGATGCTCCAAGTCAACTCTTAGAACTATGGGGTTTTGAAGCGAGTCCATATACACGTATCGTACGTAGCGCATTGTCTGAAATGGAATTGGCATATATCTTTCATAATGTGGCTAAGGAACGTTGGCAAGATCAGGGATTAGCGGTAATGCGCTTAAGACCTGGTAAATATGTACCCCTGAAAGGTGGCAAGCGTGAACAAGTGTTAAAAATCATGGGGAACAATATTCAAGTGCCATATTTGAAAGATCCTAATACTGGTGTAGAACTTTTTGAATCTGAAAAAATTGTAAAATATCTGAAGAAGCAATATTTGAGCTAATCACACTCAAGTTTAAGCTAAGTGCAGTGTATAGTCAGACTGATGGCTATACACATATTGTAATGTTAAATGGATTTAAAATTAGAAGAAAAATGCATCATAGCTGCATCAATTGAATTAGAATAAATTGTTAAAAAATAAGAAATTTACTTAATTATAGGGATATCCTAAAAGGATTAAACTCATTAATGTAAAAGACATTTCATTTTTTCGGGGGAAGTAAATCATGTCACCACAAGAAGTCATACTACCCGTACCGGTGCTCGTCGTTGAAGATGAGGAAATTATTCAATTACGTTTACGTCAAATTTTGACAGAGCTGGGTTATAAGCGTGAAGAGCTTATCTTCACCAAAAATGTTAAAGAATCTATTCAAGCCGTAGAGACCCAACCGATATCCTTAGCCTTAGTTGACTTAGGTTTGCCTGATGGTAGTGGTATCGAAATTATTGAAAAAATACGTTCCCTCGAAAGTAATACCATGATCTTGGTTGTCTCTGCATGGAGTACACAAGAAAGCTTATTTGCCGCAATTAAAGCAGGTGCAACGGGCTATGTATTAAAAGAACGTGATGATGCTGAAGTACTTTTATCTATTCGGAGTATTTTACGTGGTGGGGCGCCGATTGACCCATTTATTGCACGAGAAATCCTTAAACAAATATCCGAAGCCGAAGCGCCAAGTCCAGAACAAACAGTCGCCGATGAAGCAGACTTGAACCTCTTGACTAGTCGTGAAAAAGAAATTTTATGTTTGGTTGCTCAAGGTTTGAGTAACCGTGAGATTGCTGAACAGCTTTTTGTTTCACGCTATACGGTAGAAAGCCATATTAAACATATTTATCGCAAATTAGCCGTAACGAAACGAACCAAAGCCGTGAGTACAGCAAGATCTATGGGTATTCTATAATGCGTAAAGGAGGATATTTTTTCTTATTTATCCTCTGTTTAGTATGGGGGAGCTTGAGTCATGCAGAGCAAGTTTTCCCTGTAAATGATCAATGTAATGTAACTGTGAATAGCATTTCACGGGTGAAGACACCATCCAATCAAGAATTACCCAGAACGGGATGGAGAACCACGCAATTACCTGACCGTTGGAAAGAAGATAAAGACTGGGAGGGTTATCAAGGTGGTGCTTGGTATAAATTAGACTGGTCTTGGTACTGTAAAAATAATGCGCGTTTGGCAGAACCCATCGCACTATATGTTGATTACATTATTAATACGGGTTCAGTCTTTCTGAATGGCGACTTGCTGTGGACCAATAAAAATCTTCAAGAACCGGTCTCTAAAAGTTGGAATGTTGCACGCTATTGGATTTTACCGATAAGTGGAATCAAGCATGATCATAATGAAACCTTGATCTATGTTTATGGCTACTCGAGTCTAAATGCTGGCTTGGGTCCGGTGAAATTTAACAATGTCATGGCAACAATAGAGAAGGCCGAAGAAGCTACGTGGACACGTCGAACCATTTTACAGTTGAATATTTTTCTTTCCGGGGTCTTGGGTCTAATTTGCTTCATTATTTGGTTGATGCGTCGCAGTGATACGAGCTTTGGTTGGTTTGCACTTTCAACTGTTTTGTGGATTCTATTTCTCAGTAATGCTCTGACCACTGAAACCTTTCCATATCCAAATTCGATTTTTTCCACCAAAGCCAATTTGATATTTTCAATGCTGTACTTTCAGTGTTTTAGCATCTATATCTTGCGCTTTGTTGGACGTAAATTTCCGCGAATTGAATTGTCCTGTACTATGCTCACTGCGGCTCTGATTGGTGTAGTGTGTATTTGGCCATTTGAACAAAATGCGGAAATTTCGAGCCTCATTTTCTTATTATATTGCATCCTCTTTTTTATCACTTACATTTATCTTTGCTGGATTAGTTTTAAAGAAAAACGTAGAGACTACACTTTATTAGCAATGTGTATGACTGCGATCATTGTGATTGTTATTGCAGACATCACAGCCTTGGTATTCTTTCCAAAAGAAGGTTTTACACCGTTATCTCCCTTTACTTCACCGATTATTACCCTATTTATCGTGGTGATTTTGGGGGCGAGGCTCAATCGGAATATACAGAAAATTGAAAAATATAATGATGATTTGGCATTTGAAGTTCAGAAAGTCAGTGATGAATTATGCAGTAGCTTGAATGATAAACATCAGCTTGAACTGAGTAATGTACGCTTACAGGAACGGATTAAATTATCACATGATCTGCATGATGGTCTGGGCGCATCTATTGTGCGCTCGATGATTTTGGTTGACCAATGTGAAAGTAATATTCCAAACAGACAGTTCTTATCGATGTTGAAATTACTTCGGGATGATTTAAGACAAATTATTGATAGTGGATCATCTTTGGATAGTAAAGTGCCAGATTCACCTTTGCTCTGGATCGCACCAGTTCGACATCGCTTTAGCCAGTTGATGGATGAAGTGGAAATGAATGCCAAATGGTGCATTCCTTCGCAGTGGGCGATCAAACCAACGGCAATTCAGTGCCTGACTTTAATACGAGTGATTGAAGAAAGCCTGACCAATATTGTGAAACATAGCCAAGCAAATCATGTCAATGTGACGCTGTCACAATTCGAGAATGGTGCATTGTTATTATCCATTGAAGACGATGGCGTCGGTTTTGATGTTGAGAGTGTTTCTAATCATGGCATGAGTATCGGCATGCGAAGTATGAAAATGCGTGTAGAGCGTATAGGCGGAAATTTCAAAATTCATTCTCAGCAAGGCTGTACGATTATTCATACAGAAATTAATTTAAAATCAGCTGCATAAATATCTCTAAATGAGCATAATTAAATATCAACAGACTCTACTGGTGAAAGTGAAAAATTTTGGGGCTTAGTCGCTGACAAATTAAAATCTTATGCAAAAGATGAAGAAAGTGCTGCGAAGACGACGGGTAAAATGGCAAGTTTTGCAGCAGGTTTAGGTACGGTTTTGTTCTTTGAAGATTTAGATGTGGTCAGTGCTCTACAAGCACAGTTTCCGTCTTATGCAGAAAACTTTCCGATTTGGGCAGAGCATTCAACTGCCATTGCCCAATTTGCGACTTGGACTGCGTTACACACCGAAGGTTTAGGCGCATCACTACAGCATTACAACCCAATTGTGGATGAACAAGTGCATGCGGAATGGGACATTCCTGCGCATTGGAAACTTCGTGCTCAATTGGTTTTTGGTTCAGTGGAAGGTGAAGCGAAAGAAAAAGGCTATATGGATGATGCCGCTCGTTTTAAAGTCTTCCAATAATTGCGGCGTATAGCACACTATCTTGATAAAAAAGGAACGAAACTATGTTCCTTTTTTATTGCAGTTATATTGAAATAGATAGGGTTGGACAAGATTTTCATCCGTGAAAACCTTGTCCAGATTAGCCCATTGAGGACTGAGCTAAACGGGTGACTAGAACCAACTTTCTTGCATGTTGAGGCAAGTATCATCAAGTTCTAGCAATAACTTGGCTTGGTGCTCTATTTCAGGTAATTCCCAGCGGATAAAATATTGCGCGGCTTGTAATTTACCGGCTAAGAATTGTTGATCTTCAGCTAAATCTGAATGTTCAAATTTCACAAGAGCTTGATTAGCCATTTCAAGCCATAGCCATGAAATGATGACTTTGCCCATCATGTCTAGATACAAGGCAGAATTACCCAGTACCTGATCGACACGACCTTGTGCGAGGACTTGTCCCAAACTTTGTGTGGTTTTCTTCACCGTGTTTAAATGCCCTGAAAAAATCGCTGCAAGCGCTTCCGTTTTTGGATGTTGAGCTTGATCAATCGTATTTTGCATACGTTGTAATAACAGCATCAAACCTCTGCTGTTGTGCTGCCAAAGCTTACGACCCAACAAATCCAAAGATTGAATACCAAATGTACCTTCATGGATCGGATTTAAGCGGTTGTCGCGATAGCATTGTTCAAGTGGATATTCGCGGGTATAGCCAGCGCCACCTAAAACTTGAATGGCTAAATCATTGGCTTTTGGTCCATAGGCGGAAGGGAATGATTTGACGACAGGGATAATCAAATCTAATAACAACGCGCTGTCTTCATTGTTAGCGGCTTGATGTTCATCAATTAATCGTGCAGCAAATAGGCATAATGCGAGTGCGCCTTCCACATAGGATTTTTGTGCCAAAAGCATCCGTTTAACATCTGTATGTTGAATAATATTGACAGGTTTTGAGGCAGGATTTTTATCTGATACTAAGCGACCTTGTGGACGGTTTTTGGCATATTCGAGTGACTCTAAATAGCCACGGTATCCAATCATGGCTGCACCTAAGCCGACACCGACTCGTGCTTCATTCATCATCTTAAACATATATTTAAGACCAGCACCTGCTTCACCAATCAGATAGCCTGTACATTGGTCTTTTTCACCAAAGCTCAGTACTGTCGATGTTGTACCTCTGTAGCCCATTTTATGCAATAAGCCAGCCAGTTGAACGTCATTGGCGCCTGCAAGTGAACCATCGCTCAGGGTTTTAAACTTCGGAACAATAAACAGAGATATACCTTTTACGCCCTGAGGTGCATCTTGGATGCGAGCAAGGACCAAATGGACGATATTTTCAGTGATGTCTTGGTCACCCCCTGAAATAAACATCTTTTGGCCTTTGATGAGGTAGGTACCATCAGCTTGCGGTATGGCTTTTGTGGTCAAATCACCTAAAGATGAACCCACATCAGGTTCAGTCATGGCCATCGTTCCTGCAAAACGACCACTAAACATATGCGGTACAAACATAGCTTTTTGTTCAGTCGTACCAAAAGCCTGAATCACATTTGCAGCCGCAGCGGTTAGAAATGAATAAGCCACTGATGAAGGATTTGCTGACATGAAATAAGCATTTGCAGCCATGTTGATCAAAGTCGGAAGTTGCATACCGCCTGCATCATAATCATGCTGCGCACAAAGCAGGCCTGCATCTGCAAATTGCTTCCATGCCATTTTGACTTCTGCAATGGTTTTAACCTGTTGACCATCAAAGGTTGGTTCGTTTTGATCGGCTGTTGCGTTATGGGGTGCAAAAAAGTCTTGAGCAATACCTTGTGCAGTTTCTAGGATGCTTTTGAAGGTTTCAGCATCATGCTCAGCAAAACGTGGGTAATGCGTTAAGTCTTGCGCTTTAAACACGTCAAATAGCAAAAAATTTAAATCTTTGTCATTGATTAACTGCGCCATTGCTCAATCTCTAATCGGGTCTAATTTTATGCATCAAGACTAGCAGTTGATTTTTAGATATAGAATTGTCAATAATGACACTTAATAAGTTAAAAATGACATTTTGATAATTTGAACTTTAAATGAAGAAAATCATAATTTTAGCATTTGATGGTGCTTTGGCTTCCGCGATTACTGGGGTCATTGATTTATTTGCAATGGCGGGTGTCAGTTGGAACCGGATCCAAAAACAAAATGTGCAGCGGCTATTTCAGGTCAAAATTGCCTCACAACATGGTCAAGCTGTGCAATGTATCAATGGCATCAAGCTTTATGCCGATCTAGCATTTTATGAAATAACAGATGCAGATATCATCATTGTCCCAACGATAGGCGCGCCGATCTTAGATGTTTTAGCGCAAAATTCAGCACTGATCGAGTTATTAAAAACTCGGCAATTGCAGAACGGACTGATCGCAGGAAATTGTACGGGTAATTTTTTTCTGGCAGAAGCAGGGCTTTTAGATGGTAAGCAGGCAACGACGCATTGGGGCTTTCAGCAAATGTTTCGTGAACGCTATCCTTTGGTAAGACTGAATGCAGATCAGCTGATTAGCCATGATCAAAATATTTACTGTGCAGGCGGCGGCTTAGCATGGTTTGATTTGGGACTACACCTAATCGAACGTTTTTATGGTTTTGAAACCGCAATCCATACGGCAAAATCATTTGTATTGGATTATCGTCGTGATAGTCAGTTGTCCTATTCATTATTGAAAATATCTAAACCGCATCAGGATGGTTTGGTGCAAAAAGTTCAAGATTGGTTGGAACAGCATTATCATGAAAATATAGTCTTAGATGAACTTGCGGCGCAGTTTAATGTGACAACGAGGACATTGATTCGACATTTTAAAACGGCTTTGGATATTCCTCCCAATCAATACTTACAATCAATACGGATAGAAGCTGCACGAAAGCGTTTAGAAGAAACGGGACACGCATTAGATCTGATTATGCGAGAGGTCGGCTATAGTGACCCAAGCTCATTTCGACGGTTATTTCAAAAAAAAACGGGGCTGAGCCCCTTAGAATATCGTCGACGTTTCAGCCGACGATTTGATGTTTAAATACAGTTTAAGCGGTTCGAACGGCATAACGACCATGTAAAATGTAGTAGGTACCAATACATGCAAAGGCAGCAAATGCGCTATACAAATACAATTGTGAGTAACCAATATGGTCGAGCAATTTACCGATAAAGTATGGCCCAAAGCCTAAACCGGCATCTAAAAAGATAAAGAAAGTCGAAGTGGCAAAGCCCATACGTTCAAGCGGTGCACTTTTCACGGCAACTGTTTGGCAGACCGACTGAATATTGCCATAACCGAGTCCAAGTAGGCCTGCACAAAGTAAAAGCATCCATGAACTCTGAGTGATGCTGAGCAATACCAATGCCACGCCCATAATCACAAAAGCAGGGTAGATCACTACATTTTCACCTTTACGGTCCATCAACGGGCCTGTAAATGGGCGAGAAATTAAAATCGCAATGGCATACATCAAAAAGAAAAACGAGGCTGTTTCAACCAAATCGATTTCTTTGGCATAGAAGTTAATGAAAGACAATACGCCTGAATAGCAGATTGAAGCGAAAAGCATGATGAACGATATCGGTAATGCTTTAGGTTCTACAAATTGAGCAATCCAACTCGGTTTTTTGACAGCTTCAACAGTATCGAGGGATTTATTGATTTTGGGTAAATCGGGCACTTGAATCAGCAAGGCAACCAATAGGCAGCTCAATGCGATAATCGTAGAAACGATAAAAATCGCGTGATAACCAATGTGTAACATCATCCAAATGGCAAGAAATGGCCCAATAGCTGTACCTAAAGTACTACTCATGCTGTAGTAGCCAATGCCTTCACCGCGACGTGTAGCCGGTAAGATTTGAGCAATTAAGGTACCCAGCACTGTTGATGCCATACCCATCATAAAGCCATGCATAAAGCGTATGAAAAGCAACATGCCGACGCCAAACTGAATGAAGTAAAAACCAGAAAAGACTAAAAAGCCAATTAAACCAACGATCAGTGTTGTTTTACGACCAAAACGTTCTAGGAACTTACCCACCAATAAACGCCCGACCAATGTGCCGACAATGAACAAGCCTGAAACTAAACCTGCTTGGGCTGTAGTCGCACCCAATTCAGCCACCGCATAGCCCACGATCACCACAACCAAGAGATAAAAGGTTAAAACCAATTGGAAGTTAATGGCGCTGACTAAAATAAAATTTCGAGTCCAAAGTGGTGCTTTATCTTGCATGATCATCACCTACATTTCTGTGTTCAAGTTCTTGCATGACACGGTGTAAAATTTGAATGGAGTGTTGGATATCTTGGCTAGCTAATGGCGCGATCAGGCGCTGCTCAAAGGCATCTATGTCTTTTGCACATTGCTGAAATAACTCACGTCCAGTCTCGCTGAGCATCATTTTCTTTTGACGTTTATCGTCAGTTTGTACATGACTCAAAATATCCATCTGTGCAAGAATTTTGACTCGCTTTGTGATAGATGGCTTGGATACGTTTAAATATTCCGCCATTTCAATAGATGTACAAGCGGTTTTTTCACGGATGACAAACATGACTTGCCAAAGCGAATAGTTCAATTGATAGGGCAATAAAATCGTGTTGATTTCATCACTCATCAAACGCGCACAGCGTAGAAGTGAAGAGCGGAAACCTAATGTGGAATTCATGATAGTTAACTAGGGTAACTAAATTATCGCAACTTTATGCCTTATTTATTTTGAATTCAAGTGAACAACTTAAAGCATAAATAACAGGTATAAAAAAACCTGTGCGCACACAGGTTTTCTTGCATAACATTTCTTACAAAGCATATCTTGCAATACATATTGTTCATTTATGCCCTAAACAATGCGTGTTTATTCTACAGAAGCTTCTGCAGCTGCAATTGCAGCATCTTCTGCTGAGCTGTCTGCATTTTCTAAAATTTCTACACTTTCACCATCTGCATAAGCAAGTTCTTCACCTTCTGATTCAGCTTGCTCTAAATAAGCCGCAAGTTGTTCATCCGTTAATTCTTCAGGTTCACCTTCAGACATCATTGCTTGTTCTTGTAATTGGGCTTGTTCTAAATTGCTCATCATACTTTGCATATTGAACATCAATGGGATCATGACCAATAAATAAACAATCATCAGGATTAGATACAATGACCCAATGACTTTCTCAGTTTGTTCCGTTGGACGCTTAATGCCATATTTATTTTCACCATCAGTGCCTTTTGCAGCCATCACATAAATGCTAAAGATGGTACCGACAAGTGGGATGAGAAAAATTAAACAGAGCCAACCGCTTTTATTTAGATCATGTAAACGACGGATCGTAATGCAGATCATTGCGACAAACATTGCAACGATGGAAACGACAATCAGTGCGATTGCACTGAGTCCTAAGAATGAATTAAAAAGTGCTTCAATACTACGTTCTGCTGAATTGAAAAATGCAAAAAGTCCCAGCGCGATGCTGATGCCCAATAGGCAGGTATAAATCATACTAATGATAAATAGCCACGCTAAATAAGACAGGCGGCCAAAACGTCCCTCAGGAGACAGGGGATGATCGGCTTTTTGAATTTGAGGCTGAATATTTTGATCTTGTTGAAACGGATTCAATTCGCTTGAAGTAAGTTCAGTCATTATTATTCCAATTTTAATTATCTAATTTATTTTCTATGCCCAAAAGGGCAGCATTATTGTATAGCGAAGTAAAAAAAGGTCAAATATTAGACATGGCTAAGTCATCAAATATTCCTTAGCCATGCTGTAATGTGGTCTGTTATTTATGTAATTTACGATACTCTTTAGGGCGCATTGGACGACTGGCTTTCCACAAACCTTTCTTTTGTTTACGTGCTTTACTTTGTAAATTCATCATATAGTGCAAATGCTTTTGGTCACGGATGTATTCTTCGTACACCCACGCAGCACCACGTTTTACCATTTCTTCATTCATGCATTTACGATAGCGATAAATGACCCCAACGCAGCGTCCATAACGGTCTACATCAGTGATTTTTACACGAACAAATTTCTTGTAAACCATAGATTTGATCAGGCGTGCAGACTCTTTACCGTAGGCTTGTGTCGATTCTGGCGCATCCACATAAGCAAAGCGAAGTTTGGTTTTAGAACGTCTCAGATTCATCCGATAGCAGGTGAGGGTATCGCCATCACTAATATCGGATACACGGCAGAGGTAAGATTTTCCTTTCTTAAAGGGTTGAAAAAAATCCTTTAAGAATATAGTGACTTTATAGAGAACATAGACTGTGATCAGGCACAGTGCTGCACCTAAAGCCATGAGCCAATTCGCGGAAAGATTTGAAAGCATACACAATGATATGAACGAGGTCATATCGCATAAAAACAGGAATTTAGATTTTATAAGAACTCATGATTTATGGCTGTCGAATAAACCGGCGGTCAGTTAAAAATACATTAAATAATCAGCATTTGATCTATAAATATACAGCAAGTTTCATCACGCAAAATTCAATCTAAATCCATGTAAATAGCCTAAGCAAGCTAATATATCATCATAAAATAGCCTAAGCAAAAATTTTAGAAATTTGGCTTCGCAAAAAAACATGCCGTGAATTTAATTCCAAATCATTATGCCAATACATCCCTAGTTTAATTTTCGGCAAGTCTACAGGTACATCAAAAATATTCAGTTCGGGAGCAACCTGTAAGTGCGTCAAAATATTTTGTGGAATCGTCAATATTGCCTTGGGTTGCTGTGCCAAAATTTGTAGCGCAGTAGAGTAATGCTGACAGCGTAAAAAAATTTCTCTGGAGTGTTTTTTACGGTTTAAATAAATATCCTCGACTAATACACCTGCACGTCGTGAAGAAACCCCAATATGAGGAGCAGAAAGATAAATAGATTCATCCATCTTAGGATGTTGACTACAAATCACGAATTGGTCTTCAACCAAGGTTTGAAAATTGATCTTTTCACCAAAGTTTTGCTCAAGATCAATCGCAAAATCGATTTGCTGTGCAGCAAGGTCAGCCACAATGGTTTTGCGGTCTAATTTAATACTGGAAAATTGGATCTGAAACTGTTGCTGTTGAAAGTGTTCAACTAACTTGGGAAAAATGATCGGTTCAATTTCATCATGTACCGCAATTTTCAAGCTCTGTACCATTGAAGGAGTAAATTGTTGTTTTTGGATAGAAATACTTTGAATCGCAATAAGCGCATTTTTAATTACAGGATAAATCTGCTCGGCAAATGGCGTCGGAAGCATTTTTGCTCCAGCACGTACAAATAAGTCATCTTGTAAATGTTGTCTTAACCGTTGAAGTGCATGACTCGCTGCAGACTGAGTAATACACAAAATTTTTGCAGCTTTTGAAATACTTTTTTGTTCATAAATTGCGATATAAAGTGGATATAAATTGATATCCATACGGTGAAACACACCCATATCGATGACGGTGTTTTTATGAATACTATTCATGTTCATCTATTGAATTAAATCATTTTGTTCATATTAGATTTCAGGTTATGGTGTTGTAAAGCGTAAAGAACATAATATTTAAAGGATGTTGTCATGTTTGAACTTTCAGCACGTGCACAAGATTATATTGAAAGAACAAAAAAGTTTATTAAAGATGAAATTGAGCCTGTAGAAACTGAGTTTTGGGCAGAAGTTCATGAGTTGAACCAAGGTGGTGATTGGACCAAATGGCAATGGCCGGCACAGTTAGAGGTTTTAAAGGATAAAGCCAAAGCTGCAGGCTTATGGAATATGTTCTTACCTTGTCCTGAACTTGGGCAAGGCTTATCTGTACAAGAATATGCACACATCGCAGAACTTTCAGGCCGTAGCTTACTTGCACCCACGGTATTCAATTGTAATGCACCAGACAGCGGCAATATGGAAGTGATTTGGCGCTATGGTACGGAACAACAAAAGCAGCAGTGGTTAACACCATTACTAGAAGGCAAAATCCGTTCGGTGTTTTGCATGACAGAACCTGCTGTTGCTTCAAGTGATGCCACCAATATGGAAGCAACAGCTGTCGTTGAAGGCGACGAAATTGTGTTGAATGGCCGTAAATGGTGGTCTTCAGGTTTAGGTGATCCAAATGCCAAAATCATTATTTTTATGGCACATACACCAGATGAAAGCAAAGACCGTCATCATCAGCATTCTATGGTTTTAGTACCAGTTGAAACTGCTGGAGTGAAAATCGAACGTATGCTTCCAGTCTTTGGTGATTATGATGCACCTCATGGACATGGAGAAATTAGCTTCACAAATGTACGTGTTCCTGTTGCAAACTTTATTGGCGGCGCTGGTCAAGGTTTTGAAATTGCACAAGGTCGCTTAGGCCCAGGCCGTATTCATCACTGTATGCGGTGTATTGGTGCAGCTGAAAAATCGCTAGAACTGATGATTGACCGTGGTATGAGCCGTACTGCTTTTGGTAAAGAAATTTTAAAACTCGGTGGCAATTTAGAGCGTGTTGCAGAAGCACGTGTTGCGATCGATCAAGCACGTTTACTGACCCTCTATGCAGCATATAAAATGGATACTCTAGGGAATATGGCTGCATTAACCGAGATTTCGGCAATTAAAGTGGTTGCGCCAAGTGTCTTAGAAAAAGTCGTTGATATGGCGATTCAAATTCACGGTGGTGCTGGGGTTTCTCGAGATACACCGCTCACAGGTTTCTTTGCCCAAGCACGTTCACTGCGTCTAGCTGATGGCCCTGATGAAGTACATAAAGGCATGATTGCTAAATTAGAATTGGCTAAGCGCGGTTACAGCAGCCGTCGTAAAAAATAAACAAGTTGTAGTCACATATTTGGCATGGCAACCCCGAGTTGTCCATGCTATAAAACTATAGAAAATTATATTTTTATCATCATGATAGATTCAAGTTTAGGAAGAAAAGCATGTCAGTGATTGATGTAGGCGGTTCAGTTCGTGAGGGTGAAGAACTGGATGTACGTGCCGTAGGCAATTGGTTGATTGAACATGGCGTTGAAATAGAAGGGCCTGTTGAAGTCACTCAATATTCAGGTGGCGCATCAAATTGGACTTATCGCTTAAAATACGACAATGCTGATTTAATCTTACGTCGTCCACCGAAAGGTACCAAAGCCAAGTCTGCACATGATATGGCACGTGAATTTAACGTACAGAAAGCATTATCTGAATTTTATCCTGTACTCCCTGAAATGGTGGCGCTATGTCAGGATGAATCAGTTATTGGCTGTGATTTCTACGTGATGAAGCGCGTAGAAGGCATCATTCCACGTGCAAACTTACCCAAAGAATTAAATTTTGATGAAAGCCAAGTTCGAGCGTTATGTACCAACGTCATCGACAAGTTAATTGAACTGCATCAAGTGCCATATGAAGGCACAGCTTTAGAAAAAATAGGCAAGGGCGACGGCTACTGTCGTCGTCAAGTGGAAGGTTGGGACGCACGCTATGAAAAAGCCAAAACCTTAAATGTTCCTTCTTTTAAATATGTCCGTAATTGGCTCAAAGACAATATTCCTGCTGACTCTAAAACCTGTGTAATTCATAACGATTGGCGTTTTGACAACGTCATTTTAGATCCAGATGATCCTACCCAAGTGATTGGCGTATTGGATTGGGAAATGGCAACGCTTGGCGATCCACTGATGGACTTAGGTTCAGCTTTAGCGTATTGGGTTGAAAGTGGCGATAACGCAATTTTTAAAGCGACTCGACGCCAGCCGACTAACTTGAAAGGTATGTTTAGTCGTAAAGAAGTCGTTGAATATTACTTAGAAAAAACTGGTCTACAAACAGACAACTGGACATTTTATGAAGTGTTCGGCATTTTCCGTTTAGCCGTGATCGCACAGCAAATTTATTACCGCTTTTACCACAAACAAACCAATAATCCGGCATTCAAAGATTTTTGGATTGTGATCCATGCTTTACATATTCGTGCCTTAAAACTTATCGGTTTGCAAAAACTTGAAGCCAATGATGTGGCACAAAAATATATTGAAAAAATGAAGGATATTTTAGGGAAATGACCACGATATATTTAATTCGGCACGGTCAGGCTTCTTTTGGTGCAGAAAGCTATGACAAGCTTTCTCCCAATGGTGAGCTACAGGCTAAGGTGCTGGGACAGTATTTCGACCGTATTTTAAAAGAAAGTCCTTATGTGGTTGCAGGCTCCATGCAACGTCATCAACAAACAGCCAATCTTGCATTGGCTGAATGCTTTCCAGAAGCACAAGTTGATACAGATAACGCGTGGAATGAATTTAATCATCAGCAAGTTTTTGCTCAATATGAACCTCGATTTAACCAACCGCATTTATTAAAAGAAGATGTATCTAAGCATGAAAACCCACGTGCTTATTTATCGAAAATTTTTGAAGGCGCCATTGAGCGTTGGACAGGTGGAGAATTTCATCATGAATATGATGAATCTTGGTCACATTTTAAAAGTCGAGTCGAAACAGCGCTAGAAAAGTTATGCACTCAACTGGCTGAAACCAAACCACGCTATGCTGTTGTGTTTAGTTCAGGTGGAGTGATCTCCGTTGCCGTAGGTAAAATTTTAGGGCTGAGTCCAGAAAAAACATTTGCACTCAATTGGGCCATTGCCAATACCAGTATGACAACACTGCGTTTGGTTGGAAATGAACCGCAATTACTCAGTTTAAATGAACACCATTTTATAAAAGCAGTTGATCCAAATTTATTGACTTGGATCTAAGATAAACAAAGGAATTATCATGGCTAAAACAATTTTAATTACAGGTGCAAGCTCAGGGATTGGTGCAGGAATGGCACGCGAGTTTGCACAAAAAGGCTACAACTTGGCCATTTGCGCACGTCGTTTAGAGCGTCTAGAAACGCTAAAAAATGAACTGGAAAGCCAATATGGCATCAAAGTGATTGCGAAAACCCTCGATGTCACAAATTACGATCAAGTGTTTGAAGTATTCCGTGCCTTTAAAGCAGATTTTGGCAGTATTGATCGTGTTATTGTCAACGCAGGTGTCGGTGAAGGTCGTCGTATTGGTAAAGGCAATTTTGAAATTAACCGTGCCACAGTTGAAACTAACTTTATCTCTGCATTAGCGCAATGTGAAGCTGCGGTTGAAATTTTCCGTAGCCAAAATGCAGGGCATTTGGTGGTGATTTCTTCGATGAGTGCTATGCGCGGCATGCCTAAACATTTAACGGCTTATGGTGCGAGTAAAGCAGGTGTTGCTGCTCTAGCTGAAGGTATTCGTGCAGAACTGATTGATACCCCAATTAAAGTGACGACTATTTTCCCTGGTTATATTCGTACAGAGATCAATGAAGGTGCGAAAAAACTGCCATTTGAAGTCGATGAAAAAACTGGTTCACATCTTTTAGCAAAAGCCATTGAGAAAGCACCGGTTAAAGCTTATGTACCACAATGGCCCTGGTTGCCTTTAGGTCTTGCAATGAAAGTATTGCCGTTGAAAATTGTGAATAAATTGGGTTAAACCTTTATTCAATAATAAAGCTCCAATTTTGGGGCTTTTTTATTCTCAAATGATCTTCACCTTCCTCTGTAGGTTAAAAAGGAATACATAAAACCTGTGATCAAAAGACATTAAAAGCAGCCGATTTTGCAAAGAAAAATTGGAGTAATTACTCAGATTATTTATAAATAAGATATTGAAAATAAATAAAATGTTGAATATTTGAACAGACGATGATTTGTTCTCAAAATAGCGATTTCCTTTTTTTTAATTTGCTTTAATGTACAACTGTTCTTTAATTTTTAGGTTTGTACTATGTCTATGTCTTCCGATATGACAGATCAACAGCTAATTAACAAAGTCAGAACTGTCGTAACGAAAGCTGGTGAAGACTTACGTCAGCAGTATCCCATTTTAAAACATCAAAACTTTATAGGCGCTTCCATCCTTATTTTTGCGCTACTGGGAATGTTGGTTTCAGCTTGGGCGTTTGCTGTTGGCATTTTACCGGCATGGGCTTGTGTGATTTTGGTGGCGATGTTTGCGTCACTGACACATGAATTAGAACATGACCTGATTCATTATATGTATTTTAAAAAGACGCCGTGGGCTCACCATCTCATGTTGGCCTTGGTGTGGTTAGCACGTCCCAATACCATTAGTCCTTGGGCACGTCGTCGTTTGCACCTCAATCATCATAAGTATTCAGGTTCAGAATACGATTTGGAAGAACGGGGCATTAGTAATGGCATGCCTTGGGGATTACGTCGTCTATTGGTCATTAGCGATCAATTGATGACGGTGTATTTGCGCCCATTTCAAATGTTCAAAATGATTGGGAAATTCATTGAAAAACAACCTGAAAAAGAACGTAAAACTGCATTGTTCTCTCAACTGACTGGTTTTTTTCCTTTAAGTTTTGTTTATTACGGCATTTGGTATGTATTTGTCATTTATCATGTGGTGAATGGTATTGCTCCAATGTTAGGACAAAGTATTAGTTGGTCAGTCAATTTAGTGAAATTAATTCCAACGATTAATTTTCTAGCCGTCGTTTGGATTATTCCGAACTTTATACGCTCTTTCTGCTTACAATTTATCAGCTCAAATATGCATTATTATGGTGATATTGACCCACGTGATGTCATTAAACAAACTCAGGTGTTAAATCCTTGGTGGTTGTTCCCAATGCAATTGTTTTGCTTTAACTTCGGTTCTACCCATGCCATTCACCATTTTGTGGTAAAAGAGCCGTTTTATATTCGTCACCTTACTGCAAAAACTGCACACCAAGTCATGCGTGAGGTTGGTGTACGTTTCAATGATTTTGGAACCTTTAAACGCATAAACCGCTGGAATTAAATCAGTACCATCTTCAAAAAAAGCCCTCAATTGAGGGCTTTTTTATGATCTAAACGTTTATAAACTACTTTTGCGCAAAAAAATGTTTGAGTGCATCTTGTAAGGCAATTTGCCATACCGCGTAGGAATGTCCGCCGATATACGATTGGTAATGTACATCATGACCTTTGCTTTTTAAGTCGGCTGCAACAATAGGCGAAGTCTCTAAAATACTCAGTTCATTATTATTGCGTGAACTCTCATAACTATTGGCAGTAATAAACCAATGCTGTTTAGGTTGTGAGTTTTTATCCCGAATGATTTTACTCATGCCATTAGGGAGGTCTGTCGGCGCATTTTGCCACCAAAATGATCCAGATAACGGTACGACATGACTAATTTGATTTGGATTTTCTAAGGCTAAATAAGCTGAACTTAAACCGCCAAGACTTGACCCAAGTAGTACCGTTTTCTTCGAATCGACTTTTGCAGGTGCATTTTTTTGAATCCAAGGCATCAGTTCATCACTAAAAAATGCTGAAAATTTTGCATTTGGTGTTAATTCTTTAGGTCGTTCCTGATCGTTCGGTGGAGAAACAAATATGGCTTGAATTGATGGCAATTGACCTAGTTCAACTAAAATGTCTAATGCCTTTGGAACATTCAGTAATTCATTATATTGCTGACCATCAAAAAATATAGCGGTGATATAGCTCTGGTTTTTCTTGGCTTTAGATTGGTAAATTTGGATTTTACGTGAGTTATTCAAAATTTTGCTATCTAGAGCAAACTCTTGTAATTTGGGCTGTTTAACATTTAGATATTGTTTTGGATCAATAAAAGGCGGGGCATCTTTAAGGGCCACAAAATTTTCATTACGCAAGCCTGATGTGTCATCACTTGCGAGATAAGTGTTTTTGTTGAAAGGATCAATGCGTTGTACTTGTATCACAGCACGACGCTGCGTTCTTGATTCTTTAAGTTTAGGATTCAGATGCGGACAATAATTTGACAGATAACCTTCAAAGTTCGGTAAATCGACAGCAAAGCTATAACTGCCAATGTAACGATGATCAATAATCGATTCTTTAAACCAAATATCGGTATTTGGTAGGCGTGTTAACCATTTATGGTCATTACTCGGGCCACCAATAAGGCGTACATTATGCTGCGCACCTTTCCATAAAAAAATTATACGGTCATGTTTTTCATCATAGTTTTCAATGATTGGTGTACCCATAAGCTCTACACGCTTCCAAAAATCTTCAAGAATTTGAGCATGTTGTTTTGGATTTTGATTTAACTGATGTTGTAGGTTTAATAATATTTGGCTTTGCGCCTTGACATCTTCACATGCAGCAGCATAGGGGAAATGTTTTTTTCTGTTGTATCGGTTAAAGCGGGTGAATTTTGAGTTTGGGCAAAAGCAGAAGAAATAGCAAAGCTCATAGAACAAGCCAAAAAAAGTAGGGAAAGTTTTTTCATTGAAATAATAAAATAGGTAGAATGAAATCAGATAAATGATAATCATTATTAATATAAAAAACTAGCAATATGCCGCAGAATGGTGCTTTTAAAAAAAGAAAATGTAGAAAAATAACAATAGAGTCAATGCTTTGTTTTTTAAACTAATTAAAATAATGCAGTCGACAAGCTCTCAATTTGCTAAATATTATGCTACTCAAAGTATCAACACTGCTGCTATTACCTGCATTACTGATCCAAGGTTACCGTGTGAAAAAAAATACTCCACGTTTAGCAGAACCGGTGGGAGAGCGTTGTGGAATGATTGTTCAGGGTAATCGACCATTATCGGTATTGATCCTTGGTGACTCAGCGGCAGCAGGTGTCGGCGTCGAGCATCAGTCGGATGCGTTATTGGGACAATTACTTAAAATTTTATCGCCTGATTATCAAGTTCACTATTGCCTTGAAGCCACAACGGGGCATAACAGCCAGCAAATCATCAATGCTTTGGACAATGTCACTACGCAGAACTTTAATGTCGTGATCAGTTCTGTTGGTGTCAATGATGTCACAGCATTAAAACAACCAGACCAGTGGTTGAAGCTCCAGCAGCGCTTATATCAAGCTGTTGAGGAAAAGTTTCATCCACAGCTATTGATTATTTCAGGTGTGCCACCAATGAATGAGTTTCCAGCTTTACCGTTTCCATTGTCATGGCTGTTTGGACAATATTCAAAGAAGATGAATGCGCTGTTAAAAAATTATGTTAATACTCAAGCGAATATGCGGTTAATTCAATACGATTTACACGATTATCGTGAAAAAAAATTAAAAATGGCCAAAGACGGCTTTCACCCGAGTAAAGAAATTTATCAGTTATGGGCTGAAAAAATAGCGAAACATATCACTGAAGAATTTTCATAGACAATAATGATTCAATCATTGGGCGAAGTTAAATCTACATGAGCAAAGATATTTCCGACGCGAGTCCGCAAATCGAAACGCATCCTTTAGCGCCATTTTTGCCATCAAATGGGAAACTCTTGATGCTAGGGAGTTTTCCGCCACCCAAAACACGCTGGAAGATGGATTTTTATTATCCAAATTTTCAAAATGACATGTGGAAGATCTTTGGCCTATGTTTTTTTCAGGATAAAAATCATTTTCTCAATCTAGATAGCAAAACTTTTAAAGAACAGCTCATTCGAGATTTTTTAAATGAAACAGGCATAGGCATTTTTGATACTGCCTATCAAGTGATTCGTTTGAAAGGTAATGCATCAGACAAGTTTTTACAGATTTATCAGCCAACCGATATTGCGAAGTTACTCACGCAGATGCCGAATTGCCGCAGTATTATGACGACGGGAGACAAGGCGACTGATACTTTGATGCTCTCGATGCCAGAAAATACTGAAAAACCACACATTGGGCATGCTGTTCATATCGAATTTGCAGGCAGAGATTTGACTTTATACCGTATGCCATCATCATCTAGAGCTTATCCACTAGCACTGGAAAAAAAAGCTGAAGCCTATCAAAGCTTATTTAAAGATATAGGCTTACTTTAGGGAAGTTTACGTTATTGTGAGATACCTTGAAATATATATCTCATTTAAACAGGCAAACATTCAATGATTAAAACGTGGCATCTTAATAAGGGATAAACACCAATTCCTTAACCATCATATTCAACATAATCCCAAAGGTTTAAACGCGCTTTAATTTCTTTGCGAATATTCGGCAGCATAGGTAGTAAAGTGCCATCGATCCATAAACTCAATGTCTGAGATGAAACTTTTTTGTTTGCATCATCTACAATTTGCGCGCCTTTCACGATCACCAAAGTTTCTTCGCTAGCTGCAGTTTCAATGCCTTTAAATAAAAGCTGTAATTCATGACCTGTATCTTGAATTAACCATTCCAACTCAATTTGAATATTGTGATTAGATTTAAGTACAGCTTGGCCTTCAATCATGTCATTGTCAGATAAGCAGTCATGCTCAACCCGAACTTTCGACAAAAACCATTCTTGATGACCCAGTTCGGGAAGTGTTGTAAAAGGCGTTAAAATATCACTTAAATTAAATTGGCGGCTTAAATCAAAAAATTGCATTAGAAAACTTTAGGGGGAGATAAAACAAAATAAGCGGTGGATGTTAAAGCATCATCAAGTGTGAGTAAAACCTTTGCTTTTATTGAGATATTTTATGTATAAATAGCATTCAATCTATCTAAATTAAGTCTAAGATAAATGAATTGCGAAAATAATATTCACATAAATGATGTGCGCAGCCCCATAGACTTAAAAGATCCAATCGAAGCTAAACAATGGGCCGCTGAAGTGAATCTTAAACGACCGTGGCGTTATGACATCTTTCAAATGTATGTCGACTCTATTTTGGCTTTAAACCCGAATGCGCACGTGCTTGAACTCGGTTCAGGCCCAGGCTATTTGGCAGAGTTTTTAATCAATCATTGTCCAAATATAGATTACACAGCATTTGATTTTTCCGAAGCTATGCATGACTTGGCAAAAGAAAAATTAAGTGCAGCGCAACGCTTAAAATGTAATTTTATAACAGGGGATTTCAAACAATCTGCTTGGGAAGAATCACTTCATTTCAATGAGAAAAGCACCTTTGATGTGATTATTATTCATCAGGCCTTACATGAATTGAGGCATAAGGCGTATGCAGCGGAGTTTCATCGGACTGTAAAAACGTTGTTAAACACACAAGGCGTGTATTTTGTATGTGATCATTTATATGCACCACATGCACAGCAAAATCATGAGTTGTATATGTCAGTTGAGGAACATTTAGCCGCGCTGAAAGCAGCCAATTATGGCCAAGTGGAATGTCTGGGTGAAGTCAATGGTTTGGTTCTTTTCAAAAGCCAGCACTCATATGAACGAGACTGACTAAGACCGTTTTTGACTTGATCGAACTTATCAGATTATTTCAATAAATAGCCTCGACGAGGGCAATTCAATCATTTAGCAGTACGTTGTCATTACATCATCCATTCAATCGGGAGGTATGACACTGCTTTTATACTAAATCGTTGGAATCGAGTTGTTTCAGGTTCATGGGTATAGGTTTTGGTTTTTCCATTTTTTTGATGCTCTAACCAAATGATTTCGCCATTTTTATCTAGTTTTAATTCATACGCAATTTGCGGTAAATATTCGTTTAATGCGGCAGAAATATCATTTTGTAATCGATCAGATTTCACGACAAGGCCAACTTCCGAATTTAAATTTGCGGAACGTGGATCAAAGTTAAACGATCCAATAAACACCATTCCGTCGATATCGAAAAATTTTGCATGCAAACTAGAGGCATTTTTGCCTTTTGCAGGGATGATATTTCCCGTCATGACCTCATACCATGTGCGTTTTGAACGCTCTATATAAGGTTTAAATTCATATAGTTTCACGCCATTTTCGAGTAAATCTTTGCGATATTTTTGATAAAACGCATGAACGACAGCGACGTCATTGGCTAAAAATGAATTGGTTAACACACGGACTTCTACATTTTTGCCTGCAAGACCCGTCAAAAAGTCAGTTCCTTGTTGCGTGGGAACAAAATAAGCTGAAACCAATTCCATACGTTCCTTGGGCTGTCCCATCAAAGTAGAAAATTGGTTATAAATTAATTCTTGCTCTTTAGCCTCACCACGAATTTTATTCGGACTATCCGCAATGAAATGTGCTTCGGCCCAATTCACCGGTATTAGTTTAAGCTGAGCCGCCAGTTGTTGCTGTGCATAGTTAATGCGCTGTTGATCTTTAGTCAACGTTGTAGAGTTTTCTTGGTATTGTTGTCTTAATTGACTTAATTCTTCTTTTGTACCTGCACCAATCCATTGCTGGACAGAATAACTCAAATCATCATTCCAAAAGTTCAAAAACACCTGATTGGCTTGTTGAATGGCTTCGCCATAGAAAAGGATGTCCAAATCTGTAAATTGAAAACTTTCACTGGCATCAAAATATTCATTACTGATGTTACGACCACCAGTTACGCCCATAAAACCATCGGCAATAATTAATTTATTATGCATACGCTGGTTAATGTGCTTTAAGCGAAATGCATAATCAATGACACGTAAATTTCTGAATTTATAGGGATTAAACAGTTTGATTGAAATGTTGGGATGAGCTGAAAGGGATTGTAAGGTCGGATCGAGTTTCGTCCCGTTTTGATCATCAATTAGTAGCCTGACTTTTACCCCACGGTCAGCGGCATGCAGTAATTCTTGAAACATCAGATGCCCAATAGCATCATTTTCCCAAATATAATATTGCAAATCGATGGTGTATTTTGCATTTCGAATCAAATGTAGGCGAGAAGCAATGCTTAAGAAGGCATCATCTAATGCTAAATAAGCCGTTTGTTTTTGTTCTAATTTTTCTAAATCCGTAGCAGACGTAATCCATTTTTCTGCATGTGATTGTATAGGGACATCTTTTTTTGACTGATTGCTAGGTAAGCTGCATCCAGTTAATAGGCTGATCGAAACAGTTAAACCGACAGTACAACTTATTTCACGTAATTGTATCATTCGAATAGCATTAATCATTCCTTGAAAAATTCATCATAACATCATGTTTTAAGGTTGTATTTAGGCTTAAAAAGAGGTTACTGTAACTCATCTGTTAATATAAGCCATACAGGATGTTTTTAGACATGAAATCACGTGCAGCCGTTGCTTTTGGACCGGGTCAGCCTTTAGAAATTGTAGAAATTGATGTGGCACCACCGAAAGCAGGTGAGGTTTTAGTCAAAATTAGCCATACAGGTGTGTGTCATACAGATGCATTTACATTGTCAGGTGATGATCCTGAAGGTGTATTTCCAGCTATTTTAGGGCATGAAGGTGCAGGTGTTGTGGTTGAAGTCGGTGAAGGTGTGACTTCAGTGCAACCGGGTGATCATGTTATTCCGCTTTATACCGCAGAATGTGGTGAATGTTTATTCTGTAAATCGGGTAAAACGAATCTTTGTGTATCTGTTCGAGCAACACAAGGGAAAGGTTTAATGCCAGATGGTACAACACGTTTTTCGTATAATGGTCAGCCGATTTATCACTATATGGGCTGTTCAACATTCTCTGAATATACTGTGGTTGCAGAAGTGTCTTTGGCAAAAATTAACCCTGAAGCGAACCATGAACATGTATGTTTGTTGGGTTGCGGCGTAACAACAGGCCTTGGTGCAGTTAAAAATACCGCTAAAGTTCAGGAAGGTGACTCAGTTGCAGTCTTTGGTTTAGGTGGTATTGGTTTGGCTGTGGTACAAGGTGCTAAAAAAGCCAAAGCAGGTCGTATCATTGCCGTAGATACCAATCCTGACAAATTCAAACTGGCTGAAGAATTTGGCGCTACAGATTTTGTTAATCCAAAAGATTATGAACGTCCTGTACAGGAAGTGATTGTAGAAATGACGGGCTGGGGCGTCGACCATTCATTTGAATGTATTGGCAATACCAATGTGATGCGCTCTGCTTTGGAATGTGCTCACCGTGGTTGGGGTCAATCTGTGATTATTGGTGTGGCAGGTGCAGGTCAAGAAATTTCAACCCGTCCATTCCAATTGGTTACTGGTCGTACTTGGAAAGGCACTGCATTCGGTGGTGTTAAAGGTCGTTCACAATTACCGGGTATGGTAGAAGAAGCCATGTCAGGTGAGATCAAACTTGAACCATTCGTGACCCATACCATGGGGTTGGATAAAATCAATGAAGCGTTTGATTTAATGCATGAAGGTAAATCAATTCGCTCTGTTGTGCATTTTGAAGACTAAACATTGATTTAAATATTATTGATTTATCTACTAATCATTAAATATTAATGCGTTAACTTTCACTGTTTTAAAAACTAGGCTTTGGCCTAGTTTTTTTTATTTGTGTTGTTACGACAAATCAGAACTTCAAATTTGGATTTGCAAAAAGTGACAGATTGTTAGACATAAAATGATAAAAAATGCCAAATGATAGATTTTGTCCCGAATTCACATGGTGGGGAATTAGCACTAAACTTAATGTAAGCATAATTTAAAAAACAAATGTATATTAATGCATTATCCGAGGCAAAAAATGACAACTACAAGTTACAAGCCTGAGTGGATTCGGGAAGATTTTATTGATTATATTGCAGAAAAATTTGATGCAATTTGGGCCTACAAACGTGTAAAAGCACAATTGGTCAAATCACGTTGTGTGGGGATCGGGTTTTATGAACTGAGTTTTTTAGCGAATCAAAATTTTAAAGCAGAAAATTATCGACCAGGCCAATGTGTTCTGGTGACAGTTGTCAAAGATGGTGTACGTCATCAACGTAGCTATAGCATCGTCGAAATCAATACATCTGGTCATGTAGTAATCGCAGTCAAACAACAAGGCAAAGTGTCCAACTGTCTGACGCAATTAAAAACAGGTGATGTTGTTGAATTATCGCAACCGCAAGGTGAGTTTGGCCTAAAGCTAAATTCGGATCGACCAATTTTACTGCTTGCTTCAGGTAGTGGTATTACCTCAATCATGGCTTTGTTTAAACAAGCGATTCAGCTTGGGCGTACGGTTGACCTGATTTATTTCAATCGAGATGATGCTTATTTGGATGAATTGATTCAACTGGCGAAGCAATCTAACCATGCACATTTACATGCGATTAATACGCTGAAAACCAAATTGCATATCTCACCAGAGGTGCTAAATCACATGGTCCCTGATTTTAAGCAGCGAGATTGCTATGCCTGTGGTGCAGCGCCAATGATGCAAAGCATTGAACAATTGTATCGTGAGTTCAAGCTTTCAGAGTGTTTAAATACTGAATATTTTCAGATGATTGCTGATGATTCAGTGCCTGCTCAACCTGTTACTTTTAGTTTAGCCCAGCAGGATTTTTTGGCAGAGGGTAATTTACTGGAAAGTGCTGAAAAAGCTGGTTTAAAACCAGCCCATGGCTGTCGGATGGGTATTTGTAATACCTGTTCGTGCACAAAATTACAGGGTTCAGTGAAAAACTTACTCACCGGCGAAATAGATCATGCGAATAACACACAAATAAAATTATGTGTTTCTCAGGCAATTTCACCTGTACGTATTCAACTCTAACCCAAGCCGCATAAAAACAAATCAGGGGCATCATCATGAATCAATCGATATATATTCGTCCGAATAGTAAGTCACGTTATTTATCTCCAGAACAAACTGCTGAATTTGGCGAAAAAGTTGAGCAAATTCGCCGTGAAATCATGCAGAGTGTAGGTGAAAAAGATGCAGCGTATATTTATAAAATTCGCAATTTTGTCCGTTATAGCGAGATCGCATCTCGTGGCATGTTGATGTTTGCAGGCTGGATTCCACCGGTGTGGTTACTGGGTACCGGTTTATTGGGTATTTCTAAAATCGTAGAGAACATGGAACTCGGTCATAATGTGATGCATGGTCAGTTTGATTGGTTAAATGACCCGAGTTTAAATGGTGCTAATTATGATTGGGATACCATTGCCACAGGTCAAGACTGGAAATATACCCATAACTATGTGCATCATACCTATACCAATATTGTCGGTATGGACCATGATGTCGGCTATGGCTTAATCCGTGTAAGTGAATCGCAAAAGTGGGAGACACGTTTCCTTTTTAATATTCCACTGGCTGCCCAACTCATGGTTTTCTTTGAGTGGTATGTCGGCATTCAACGTTTACATTTAGAAGATGTTATTGCGTATAAAACCAAAACTTGGAAAGATGTATGGCATGAAGCGGCCGATGTACGTCAGAAAATTAAGCGCCAAGTGATTAAAGATTATGTGTTTTTCCCGCTTATTGCAGGTCCCAATGCGATTCCGGTATTTGCAGGAAATGCTGTAGCCAACGTGATTCGTAGCTTATGGGCTTCCGCTGTCATCTTTAATGGCCACTTTACAGAAGATGCGGAAAACTTCGAAATGGACAATACCGAAAATGAAACTCGAGCAGAATGGTATCTCCGTCAAATTCGTGGCTCAAGTAATTTTAGTGGAACACAATGGTTACATATACTCAGTGGTAATTTGAGTCACCAAATTGAACACCATTTATTTCCAGATATGCCTGCGAATCGCTATGCAGAAGCCGCACCTAAAATTAAAGCACTCTGTGAGGAATATGGTATTCACTACAATGAAGCCAGTTTTATCAAACAGTTTGCTAGCGTTTGGGTTCGCCTCGCGAAATGCTCAGTGCCGAATGACTGGAGAGCCGAGCTCAAGGAACGCTCAGCATCACTTCAGCAGCGCCTTAAACAAAAAATCATGAAGAAAATCGGGCGTTAAAAAACAGTAGTGTTAAGCAATATTGTCCTTAATGCTTCCAATGGATGATTTCTAAAGCATTAAAAAAGCCAAAGTAGCGTTCATCTACTTTGGCTTTTTTTAGATCTTTCTAAAACATAAGAGCTATTCAACTAATTGTACGCTACTCTGAATGCCACAAGAATCTACAAAATAAGCATCATGTGAAACGAGAATCACCGCACCGGTATAATGCTGGATGGCTTGAGCCAATAACACTCTAGACTCTATATCTAAGTGGTTTTCAGGTTCATCTAACAGTAAAAGCTCAATATTCGGTGTTAAATAATTTAAGCCCAACAACGTCACTTTTAAACGTTCACCACCACTTAAAAAATGAAATGGTAGTTCCGCTTTTTGACCGCGGATTCTAAGTTGACCGAGTTGATTACGCCATTCCGTTGAGGAAACCTCACGATTAAACTTTGCTAGATTGTCCAAAACACTCAGTTCAGGTGATAAATCACTCAAGTTTTGGTCTAAATACAGGGTATGCACAGACAAAAATAATTCATGGCTAGACTGTGATGTGATCTGACTCAGATATTTTAGAAATGTAGATTTACCAATACCATTTTTTCCTTTTAAATGAATTTTTTCACCTGCCTGTAAGGCCAAATCGAAAGGAAGGTGCTGAGATGTTTTGCGATGAAAATGTTTAACTCTTAAAATTTCTCCTGTTTTTTCAGCGTGATGTTGAAAAACGAATTTCTGCTCTTTGACATGTTCAAGTAGTTGCTGTGACTGAATCAGTTGGGTTCTCTTTTCTTCCAATTGCTTCTGCTGTTGCGTTTGAACTGTCGCGAGGCTTTGACCGGCTTGTTCTTTTTTAAAATCGAGTAATACTTTGGCTTGGGAGCCTGACTTGCGTAGTGCATGACCTTGTTGTTCTCGTTTTTGCGCGTTCATCTGTGTTTTGTGTTGCTGTGATTTGAGTTGTTTTAACTCACGCTGCTGCTGTAAAACATTACGCTGTAAGGCTTTATTTTGCAGATCATTTTGTTGAACGTAGTCTTCATAGTTGCCAGTAACATGACTGAGTCCAAACCCATTTAAAGCATAGATATGCTCTACATGTTGCAGCAACTCTCGATCATGACTGACGACGAATGCACCCGCAGGATGGTTTTTTAAACGATCGATGAGCCAGAAGCGTGAAGACGCGTCTAAATGGTTACTAGGTTCATCCAAAAGTAAATAATGGTCAGTTTTTAAAAATAATGCACACAAAGCCAATTTGGTTTTTTGACCTTCACTCAGCTGAGCGACTGGGAAATTTAAATCGGTTGGAAGTGACGCCTGCTTAAGTTGTTGCTGCCATAGTGCAGGACGGTACCATTGGTTTTCAGTCAGCTCAAAGTCTTCAAAACTGGCATTGCCTATTTCGATACGTTGAAATGCGCTACATAAATCTTCCACACCGAGTGCAGAAGCAATCGTGTCAGCTTCTAGTCGAGAAAATTGTGATAAATAGGCATGTGGTACATTCCATGAAATTTCACCTTCATAGGGGAGATCTTTCAGATTTTGCGCATGTAAGATTTTAAGGATGCAGGACTTTCCTAAACCATTGCGACCAATACATGCCGAAAGTTGTTGATTGAGGTTAAATTTCAGGTTTTTAAAAAGTGTTTTAGAGGGAAATTCCAAGCTTAATTTGGAAATTGTACAAGCCGTTTGAGTCATAGATGCACCTTGCGATAGCAAAGATGCGCAATACAAATAACTAATTTTATTCTATAAAAAAGACAATAATTGAGAAAATGCAGTCGAAGTCATTAGCCATGTGTTTGCACATCAAAAAAATGGATTTGATGATGAAAAAAACAGGGCTTACTTCATTGGCAAATACTCGAATTAAAAAAAAATGGAAAAAAGCTTTATACAGCCTAATTTTGTGCAGTCTAATAAATGTTTATTTATTAATCAATACATCAAATTTTAAAAAGAGGTCGCAATAATTGACAGCAGAGTTATTTAATACAACAAAATAGCAAAAAACTATTGTCAAACCGATGAATACAGCGTATTTTAATTTTCAGACAGATACTTTTTGATGAAATCAAGATGTTAAAGCAACCTTTAATCTCAAACGCATATTATTACTTCTGGCAGTTTAGATAATTGCCTGAACGCGTTCGGGCATGAAAAAGGTTGCCCACCAAGTTTATACCTGATCGGCAACCCTGATCAGGTTTTTTTATGTCTTGATTTTTATAATATTTTTGGAGAAATCTCATGTTTACAGTAAATAATTCATATTTTAGCAACGGTTATTGGTTTTACTTTAGTCAGTCTATGTCTAAAGCCTTGAAGTCCCAAAGTCCCATAACGCTCAGATAAAAGATCGGACTGTTAATGTATACAGTCCAAAGGAATAGAACCAATGAATGCGCTAAATACAGCTTTACAACAAACTCAAAATTCAGAAATTCAGAAATCTACACAGCCAAAAGAAACACTTTTGAGCTTGCCACATCAATTGAAACAACAATTACCTTTATCAGTTCATGCTGCAGAGCAAATTGCTGCACATCGTGCAACGATTCAAAATATTTTGACGGGTCAAGACCCGCGTCTAATGATTATTAGCGGCCCATGTTCAATCCATGATCCAATTGCTGCGTTGGAATATGCTGAAAAATTAAAACAATTACAGGCACAGGTTTCAGATCAAATTTTTCTTGTGATGCGCGCATACATTGAGAAACCACGTACTACAGTGGGCTGGAAAGGCTATATGTATGACCCAAGTTTAGATGGTTCATCTAATATGCAGTTGGGCTTAGAAAAATCACGTGAGCTGTACTTACAAATTATTGAAATGGGTTTGCCGATCGCCTCTGAAATTTTAAGCCCAATGGCGACAGGTTATTTTGATGACCTATTGGCGTGGGGTGCAATCGGTGCGCGTACCAGCGAATCACAAATTCATCGTGAAATCTCGAGTCATATGCCATACAGTATTGGTTTCAAAAACGGAACAGATGGCTCAATCCAAATTGCTCTAGATGCCATTCAATCTGCGTCCCATCCACACCAGTTCTTAGGTATGAGTCAAGCCGGCTTACCGTGTATTTTAGAATCTGTTGGCAACCCACAAGCACATTTGATTTTACGTGGCTCCAATACAGGTCCAAATTATAGTTTGGCTGAAATAGACAAAATTCGTAGTAAAGTAAAAGGCGATTTACCGGCTTTAGTGATCGATTGTAGTCATGGTAATAGCCATAAAGACCCAATGAAGCAACCTGAAGTATTACGCACTATTGTAGCGGAGCGTGAGCATACCCAAGTGCGTGGCGTGATGTTAGAAAGTCATTTAGTGGATGGTAATCAAAAAATTAGTCGTGACATGACTTATGGTCAATCTATAACAGATGGATGCTTAGGTTGGGATAAGACCATTGCTTTGATTCAACAGGTTACGAATGAACTTCGTGCATCACAAATTAAACGTAGTGCTTAACAATCCAGAGCATACTCAGTCTGAATTGATTTACCCCAAAGCCTTAGAACATTGATTGTTCTAAGGCTTTTATTTTGAAATTTACTTTATTGTTTACTGCGATATAAAAATTGAAAAATGGCATATTTCCTAGAATATATACTGATAATTCAGTATTTTATGTTTGAGTGAATCACACTTTTTATGCACAATAATATCTAAGCCCAATACAGCGCCTGAAATAATGACAATCTGTGCTTGGGTGTTTGAAATTTTATATTGGGCAAGTTGATGTACACTGCTGAATTGCTGGAAGAAGCACGCCGTTTTATGTTCCACATGTTAACCAAAGTGGTTGAATATGGGGGTTCTGATTTATTTATTACGGCAGATTTTCCACCAAGTATTAAACATCAAGGCATGATGAAACCCTTTGGGCAGCAAGAACTTGATGCTGAGAAAACAAAGCTTTTCGCCTATAGTTTGATGAATGAGAAGCAGCGCAAAGAATTTGAGAAAGAATTAGAATGTAACTTTGCGATTAGTGTGCCAAACGTTTCGCGTTTTCGTGTCAATGTATTTCAGCAACAGTTACATGTAGGTATGGTCATTCGTACCATTACCGCAGAAATTCCAAATTTTGAAAAACTTAAATTACCGGCTTCGCTTAAGCACGTGATTATGGAAAAACGTGGTTTGGTTTTAGTGGTTGGTGGTACAGGTTCGGGGAAATCAACCTCTTTAGCGGCGTTGATTGATTATCGAAATGAAAACAGCGCAGGCCATATCATCACTGTTGAAGACCCAGTGGAATATGTGCATAAGCATAAAAAATCAATGATTACACATCGTGAAGTCGGTGTAGACAGTCATTCGTGGCATAACGCCTTAAAAAACACTCTAAGACAAGCGCCAGATGTGATTTTAATCGGTGAAATTCGTGATACCGAGACTATGGAACATGCGATTGCCTTTGCTGAAACAGGTCATCTATGTTTAGGTACGCTACATTCAAATAACGCCAATCAAACCCTAGATCGAATCATTAACTTCTTCCCAGAAGAGCGAAGAAATCAATTGCTTATGGATTTATCGAGCAATATGAAAGCGATTGTTTCGCAACGATTAATCCGGACTGAAGATGGTAAAGGACGCCGTGCAGCCGTTGAAATCATGTTAAATACGCCGCTTATTTCAGATGTGATTTTGAAAGGTGAGTTTCATGAACTAAAAGCGATTATGGCAAAATCTCGTGAACTTGGGATGCAAACTTTCGACCAAGCTTTATTTGATTTATATAATGACGGCGCTATTTCTTATGAAGAAGCTTTAAGAAATGCTGATTCAACCAATGAACTACGTTTGCAAATTAAACTTAAAAGTTCACGTGCAAATGGTACTTCAGCGGCTGCACAATCTTTTAGTATGGTTGAAGAAAAGAAAGAAGAACCTGAAAGTACCGAAGCTTCGGAAGAAATATAAGCTGGATATTTATGCAAATGGTATATAAGCCAATTCAGCTATCATATTGAAATAAAAAAATCAGCCTGAGGGCTGATTTTTTTGATATTAGAAATATTTACAGACCAGCTTCGTATTGCTCGCTTGTCAACAAAGCATCTACATCAGCCATATTGTCTGGTTTAATTTTATAAATCCAACCTTTGCTATAAGGTGCATCATTTACAAAATCAGGATCATCTTCAAGGTCCGGATTGACTTCAACAACCACACCAGAAACTGGAGCATGAATATCAGAAGCAGTTTTTACCGACTCAACCACACCCGCTTGTTCGCCAGCTGTGATATGTTGACCAACATCTGGTGCTTCAACATAAACTAAATCACCCAATGCGTCTTGTGCATGATCAGAAATGCCTGTAACAACAAGGTCACCTTCAATTCGCACCCATTCATGTGTACTTGCGTACTTTAAATCTGAAGGATGATTCATTGATAACTCCTTAAATCCATTAAATTCATTTTTGGCATGAGTTATACATGCTTTTTACGTAAAACAAAAGACTTATAAGTACGGATCTTTACGCCAATTGCTTGGGCTACGACCACTCCAGCGTTTAAATGCACGGCTGAAATTGGCAACATCGCTATAGCCCAATTCATCAGCAATTTGCTCTAAGGTAAAGTCAGTCCGTGATAGAAGCGAAGTAGCATGGCGGTAGCGAACTTCGTCGACCAAAGTTGAAAATGAAGTCCCTTCAGCAGCAAGTTGGCGTTTAAGGGTTCGATCGGACATGTGTAGCCGTTCAGCAACACTTTCGATACTTAAATAGTGCTGCTCGGAGTTGGTTAAAATGTCACGAACGCGCATGGCAATACGGTGACGTTCGCCCAAAGCGGAGAGTTCAGCTTCACATTGATTAATCGCGATTTGACTGGCAATCGGGTCTGCATGGACCAATTTATTGGTTAAATATTGCTTATCAAAACTGAGTAAAAGGTGTGGCTGATCAAATCTAAATTGGTGCCGTGGATATTTGGCAATAAACCGCTCAAAACCTTCAGGTTGAGGGAAATCAAAATCAATTTCACCAGCAGAATAATCCACACCGGTAATTGCTTTGCCCATGCTGATCATGCCAAAAATTAAGGCAATCGAAATCTCAGTACGTAAAGGCTCAATCGTAACGTCTGTTTGTAGTTGAACAGTCGCTTTGGTTCCAAAAGTCGAGAAAAAAAGCTGTAAAAAGGGCATGCGTAGCTGAATAAAACGGTTTGCCAAGACTAAGGCATCGGTTATGTCCTTCGCCGTCATGATGGCATAGCCAATAAAACCATGAATAGAGATGCGCATTTGGTTGCCCAAATGAAAACCTAAAGTGGGCTCACCGGTTAATCGTAGTGCGTGCTCTACCAATTGATTGGCGATGGGTGTTGGAATACGGAAATCTGGTTCAGCCAATTGTTCGCTGTTTAATCCGAATGGACTAAATAATGTTTCTGCAGTGTAGCCCCATCGAGATACCACATCTAAAAGGAGCAATCCATACACTCCGGGAATACCCTGATCCTGACGGGAATTAATTGTTTTCATAGCGTTCCGTTGCAATGCGGGTTTTTCTTCTGTTCAAGGTTATATTGGCATGATTCCGTGTTGTATCCCACAAAAATTGTTGGACAAACTGACTAGGCTCAACTATTTATAGCGGCCTACCTTAGCGTTGTAAAGTAGGCCGTTAAGGATTAATTCGGTTTAAAATCTTTGGAAAAGACCACAATTTTGGTCGTAGACATATAAAGAACGTCATTGTGCTGATTAAGCGCTTGCGTAACATAGGTCACAATGCCGCGGTCTGTCTTACTTTTCGACGGAGTAATTGCAGATATTTCAACTTCTACACGAATTTTATCTCCCGGACGTGTTGGGCATGGCCAACGCAGACTTGACTCAGAGCCAATTAAGCCATAAGCCACAGGGAAACATTCAGTCCATAAGCGCATCGTTACAGCAGCGGTATGCCAACCACTTGCCGCTAATCCTTGAAAGATCGGGTGCTGTTGGGCTTTGACTTCATCTGTATGAAATTCCTGAGGATCATAAGCGTTGGCAAATTGCTTGATTTCTTCAACAGTCATTTCATATTCACGACTGCTAAAGTGATCACCAACTTTAAGGTCTTCCAGATACAGCATTTTCATCTTCCTTTGATTCTACTTTATGTTGTTCTATTAAAAATCCACCGGTTTGACGCTGCCACAAGTGTGCATAAATACCATTCAAAGCAACAAGCTCTTCGTGGGTGCCTTGCTCAGCAATACGTCCTTGATCCAAGACAATCAAGCGATCCATTTGCGCAATTGTTGAAAGTCGATGCGCAATGGCAATCACAGTTTTACCTTGCATCAAATCATCTAAACTCGATTGAATCGCGGCTTCGACTTCTGAATCGAGCGCACTTGTGGCTTCATCTAAAATTAAAATCGGTGCGTCTTTTAAAAATACTCGAGCAATCGCAATACGTTGACGCTGACCACCTGATAATTTTACGCCACGTTCACCGACAAATGCGTCATAACCACGTTGACCACGTAAGTCGATCAATTGAGGAATGAATTCATCAGCTTTCGCTTTACGCACTGCATCATACATTTCTTCATCTGTTGCATTCGGGCGACCATATTTAATATTTTCTTCGACCGTACGATGCAATAACGAGGTGTCTTGAGTCACCAAAGCAATATTTTTTCTTAAGCTATCTTGGGTAATATCTTCTATATTTTGGCCATCAATCGAAATACGACCATGGTTGATATCATAAAAGTGGAGTAAAAGTTGAATTAGTGTTGATTTTCCGGCACCCGAACGCCCGACAATACCAATTTTTTCACCTGGTCGAATAGTTAAATTAAATTGATCGATGACATTTTTATCATTATAAGCAAAACTGACGTCCTCAAATTTAATTTCGCCTTGCGGTACTTTTAAGTCGGTTGCATCAGCTTTGTCTTGAATCTGAATTGGGCGACCCATGGTTTTCATCCCATCTTGAATGGTCCCGACATTTTCAAATAGGGCAGACGTTTGCCACATCATAAACTCGGAAATACTACTGAGTTTTAAAATCATAGCGGTCGCTGCTGCAATGACCCCAAGCTCAGCTTGACCATCCATCCAAAGCCAAACGGCTGTTCCAAGTACGCCACCATATAAAACAATGATCAGCAAATTCGTCGCGATGTTGTATTTTGCTGCAAGACGCATTTGCTTATACACCGTCACCATAAATTCTTTCATTGAGGCTTTGGCATATTGGCTTTCGCGGCCCGCATGGGCAAACAATTTCACCGTTTGAATATTAGTGTAAGCATCGGTGACACGACCAGTCATTACTGCGCGTGCATTGGCTTGTTCATTTGAAATTTTGCTCAATTTTGGGATGAAATAGCATGCAGAACCAATAAATAAAGCCAGCCAAAGTAATAACGGAACAATCAACAGTGGCGATATAGCACCTAAAATGACGGTGATCGAAATCAGGTAAATGAAGACATAGGCCAACATATCCCCAAGAATAATCCAAAACTCACGTACAGCCAGTGAAGTTTGCATGACTTTGGCAGATAAACGACCAGCAAAGTCGTTGTGGAAGAAATCTAAACTTTGTTTCAGTAATAAGTTATGAAATCTCCAACGTAGACGCATTGGAAAGGTGCTATATAAAATCTGATGTTTAATAATGGTTTGAAGGCAAGAAAAGAAGATATTTGCCAATAAAATAAAGCTTAAAATGGTCAGATTGGTCTGGTGCTGCTGTAAAAAGGTTTCAGGTTGAGACTTACTGATCCAATTGACTAATTCACCAATTTTGGCATAAAGCAGTGCTTCAAAACTCGCTACACCAGCTGTACAGAGTACCAATATCAATAGGTATTTTTTTACACCCGTTGCAGCTTGCCATACAAAGGGGAAAAATTTTGTCGGCAATGGTTTATTCAAGTCCTGTTCAGGATAAGCGTCAACTAAGTTTTCAAACCATTTAAGCATGCAGATAACCTGAGAATTTTACTGTAATTAATCTTTCTTTCTTCCGCTCTGAGTGTAATGGATTCGCTGGTTTTTCTCCATTTTGATTTGTTTATTTATTAAAAAGCTTGGCTGCAAAAATTCATAAAATTAAAATGTACAACCCGATTACGACCTTGGCGTTTTGCTTCATATAAAGCAATATCGGCTTGTTTAATTAACTGATCGAGTTTGGCGTGGTCAGGGTCAATTTTGGAAACACCAATGGAGATCGAAAATTTCACCAATTGACCATCCATATGAAACTGATGTTGCTCCATTTTATGTCTTAACCGTTCAGCAATTTTTAATGCATCTTCTGGGACGGTAAAAGGCAAAAGTACAATAAATTCTTCACCCCCGAAACGCGCCAACATATCGTAAAACCGCATTTCTTTACGCGCAATTTCAGCAATTTGGCATAGCACTTGGTCGCCGACATCATGTCCGTATTGATCATTAATCGCTTTAAAATGATCGACATCAAAAATCAAAAGACTGGTACAGACCGTCATTGGGGTTTCTTGGATTTTTTTATTGGCAGCATGTACAAATTGGCGACGATTGCTTAACTGGGTTAATTCATCCGTATGGGCAATTTTGCGCAGGGTATGAAAGTTCCAGTCATCTAGCAGCGCTCTTAGAAACGTTTTACGAGAGTTGAGCGTAGAGTTCCAGCAGATATACATACTGAACAGCAGCACAGGAACGTACACCAATAAAAATATTGTAAAATCACCAAAATCATTAATGCGCCATGCGCCAAAAAGGATCGCTGCCGTGATCATGGCTGAGGTCATAATCGAAGGGCGAAAATGCACATGAATACTTAAATTACCCAATACGATCAAAATAATGGCGGCATATTGATAGCTATGAACCAGTTCATTTTTCGACTGAAGTAATATCTCAAACCAGAGGATTGCAGAAAGGCAAGTCGCTAGTGGTAATATTAAATCGAGCAATTTAATCTGTTTGATATATTTAAACAGAACATAGTTCAGGCTAAATGCACCAATAATAGCAATGATACGAATCACACCTGACAGTACTTCTATGTCAGGCAGAACATAGCGATCTGCCCAAAAATAGATTAAAAATGCCAATTGAGCGAAATAGTTGACCTGCTTTAAATAGTCTTTCTGGTTGTAGTACAAAAATTTGTAATAAGCATTTTTAAACTGTGCCGGGATACGTGCAATCGGGTCGGATAAAGCACGCTCAATACGGACACGATTCTCTAAGTCACATGCTTCTGCCTGTATGAGCGTATGTTTGGCAGAAGTGCGATTAATCGATTCTATGAGTAATTGTGATTCGTTTTTAACTGATTTCTGAGAAGGTTTCTTGGGGCCTTCCATGACCAAGCTCCTATTTTAGAAGCGTTTTTATGCAACTGTTAACAAATAGTATCTAAAATTGTCTACATTTGTATAGTATTTGTTTGGGTTTTTTTAATTACTGATGTTACGCAGTAACACTAGAAGCGTAATTTGATTTAAATAAAAGTATGATACGCGGTAACGTCATCCGCAAGTGTTTGAGACAGCACTTCTTCTAATCAAAAATGTTTTTGCGATACTTTGAATAATTTGACGCTAGTGAACGAGTTTTGCGGATGACAATGGTTTTGGGTGCTTTTGCCAAAACAAAAGTACCTCCAGCCGAAGGCTAATCCCTTTATTCACCCCCTAGATGTAAGACTCCGTCGAATAGAATTAAAAATCATTTTTAAAATGTGAAATTACTGTTATGTGCGTAACATCAGTTAATTATTTTTAGTTGTTTCAGATGCATTATATTTTTAGGAAATTATACGATCAGCGCATTTATCTAGCCTGCTCTAAATCCTTGCATTGCGCGATAAACAAGCACTAGCAGATGTCGAATAGCTTTTAAAGAAAACGCCCCCAATATATATTCAATCGACATTGTGAATTCTTTAACCTAAAGAATTTCTTCTTCAAATATACATGGGGAGATGCGCAATTAAGTCTTAGCTTTTATCAACATTTGGTTGAACGAGGGTTTTAAAATCGGCACTAGAAGGGGCTTGATAGATTTTAAGACCAAACTCAGGTGTGATTGCAATCAGATGGTCAAAGATATCAGATTGAATCGCTTCATAATCTTTCCATGCAATGGTTTTACTAAAAGCATAAATCTCTAAAGGTATGCCTTCACTCGTGGGTTGTAACTGACGCACCAAAATCGTTTGGTGTTGGGCAATGCCTGAATGCTGTTGTAAGTAGAATTCTACATAGGCACGAAAGGTCCCAAGATTGGTTAAACGGCGCTGATTATATTTCGATTGATTTGAAAGTTGCTGATTAAACTGAGCAAGCTCTTCATGCTTATGATCAAGATATTGATCTAATAATAAAAATTCTTTGAGTTTGTTTTGCTCATCCTGAGTCATGAAATGAATAGAGCTTTGATCAATATAAAGCGAGCGTTTGATGCGGCGCACACCAGACTGTGCCATACCACGCCAGTTTTTAAAGGTGTCAGTCACCAGTTTATTGGTTGGAATCGTGGTAAAGGTCTTATCAAAGTTCTGCACGGTAATAGTATGTAATGACATATCAATGACATCGCCATCCGCATTAAGCGAAGGCATCTCAATCCAGTCACCAATTCGCACCATGTCATAAGAAGAAATTTGTACCGAAGCCACCAGTGACAAAATGGTGTTCTGAAAAACCAACATGAGCACGGCCGCCATAGCACCAAAGCCTGCGAGTAATGTAAATACATCTTTTTTCAGAAAAGTACCTAAGATCATTAGGCCACAAACCAAAAAGATGATCAATTTGACCAACTGCAAATAGCCTTTAATTGGTTTGTTTCTAGATTTTGGATTACGTTGATAAATCAGATTAAAAATATTTAGTAATTCAGAAATGGCTAAAGCAATGGTCAGGAAGATAAAGGCCTGACAAGCCATTTGAACGATTGAGATAAACTTCACAGATAAATGTGGGACTGTGGTTATGCCATTTAAGATTACAATTGCTGGAACAATGTTGGCAAAGCGTTTAATCACACTATGTTCTGACAAAATTTGACTGTGGCTAAATGCCATTTTAGACACGAGCTTACGAATACCACGTACCACAATTTGCTTGGCGATAAAATTTGCGATAATGGCAAAAATAATAATAAGACTGAGCGAAGTCAGCATTTCTAGCCACGGATATTGATCTGACCAGTCTTGAATATTTTTAATGAACTGAAATTTTTCCAAAATCATTCTACTCTTATTGATGTAAATGAAAGGGTTAATGATCAAACTATTGTAATTGTGGTGATTATATAAGCAATTTTATACTCGTAAAATTTACGGAGTTACGACATGTATAGTCCATAATGTTACTTATTGGGTGCTAAGGAATGATTTTTTGAAGGTATAACCGATATTTATGGACTGAAAAAGATTAATGTTGATAAAAAAAAGCCCCCGAATCGGGAGCTTCATTGGCGATTTGAAGTGCTTACCACATTAAATCATCAGGAATTACATAAGCTGCATACGGATCTTCTTCATCCGTGGTTTGTTCATTGACTTCAGAGTTATTCACAATAATAAAACCTTCCATTTTCGCATTAATACGGTCGGCTAATTCTTTTGGTAAAAAAGCATAGTTGCTATTTTCACGTGCAATAACAAGACTGCCAGCAACCAGGGCATTATAAATTTGCTGATTGATATAAAGCTTTTTAATCTTGGCATCATCGATAAATTGATAGGTCGATTCGCCATCGGTATCACGAATTTTATGCTGATTAATCATTTGCATGATGGCAGCTTTTAATTCTTTTTCTTGCAAAACTGCTTTACGATCTTGCTCTAAAGCATGATCTTTGGCCATTTTCTGCTGCTGATCTTGCTCAATTTTCGCCTTGATTTCAGCATCTTTACTTTCACCAGTACGTTTTTCATGTACGGCTTGTTTAGACAATTTTTTTGCCTTTTTATTATCGACCAGACCTGCTTTAAGCAGTTGCGCCTGTAATGCATTTTTAACCATAGTACGTTCCAACTAATCGTGTATATGTCGATAATGAAAATAGATGATCCAATATACTGCGCTCATAACTACACTGAGTGCGGCAGGAATTAGGAATGCGTTTAATTTTAAATAAGGATAAAGCCAACTGGCAAGTATGCCACCAACGATAAATCCAACCAAAATTAATACATGTAAAACTACACGTTTAGACTCAACAGGCAATCCGCGAGCTTTATAGCCCAAAGCTAAACCTAAGTCCGTCAAAACACCAGAGAGATGTGTGGTACGAATAATGGTACCTTTATAGTGGCTGACCATTGCATTTTGTACACCCATCGCCACGCATGCCCAAAGCAAAGCGTAACGTGGAAAATAGGGCAATATCATCCAACACAGGACAATAAAAAAAGCCACTAAGCTTAATGGGACGCCATAACGTCGCGTTAAGCTAAAGTGACTATTTCCTAGAATTAGCCCACTATAAAATGAGCCAATCACATAACAGAGCAACACTAAAATCAAATAAATAATTGTAGCCGGCTGCCATGCAATTAAAGCCATGGCTAACATACTGACATTACCCGTCATGTGAGATACCGACTGGTGCAAGATCGTCACCAGGCCGAGTACATTAATCATTCCTGCATTCACTGCGAGAAAAAAAGCACCCAGTTGTATCCAAAGCGGTAAAGTCTGAAAAGGCATGGCCTCGCCTTAAAAAGTATCCAATATCAGGATATTATCTTAAACCACGGTCGACTGCAGCTGTAAATAATACGTCAGTCGAAGAGTTTAAAGCTGTTTCAGTTGAATCTTGAAGTACGCTAATAACCATACCAATGGCAACAACTTGCATCGCGATATCACTTGAAATACCAAACAGGCCACAAGCCACTGGAATAAGCAGCAATGAACCACCAGCAACACCTGAAGCACCACATGCAGAAACGGTAGCAACGACTGATAAAATCAACATTGTGCTGAAATCAACAGAAATGCCCAAAGTATGAACTGCTGCTAGTGTGAGGACTGTAATTGTGACCGATGCACCTGCCATATTGACAGTTGCACCTAAAGGAATCGCTACGCTTGCAGTTGACTCTGGTACACCAAGACGCTTTGCAAGGTCTAAGTTAACTGGAATGTTTGCAGCGGAACTACGTGTAAAGAATGCAGTGATACCACTTTCACGTAGACATTGGAAAACCAATGGGAACGGGTTTGAGCGAGTCATAAATGCCACCATTAGTGGGTTAATGACCAAAGCTACAAAGAACATGGTACCGAGTAATACCGCAAGTAAGTGCGCATAACTAACAAGCGTTTTTAGACCTGAGTCGGCAAATGTAACAGCAACCAAACCGAAGATACCAATAGGTGCAAAGTTAATCACTAAACGGATCACTTTATTCACTGCATCAGCAGCGTCAGATAAAAAGACTTTGGTGTTCTCTGATGCATGACGAAATGCAATACCTAAGGTAACAGCCCAAGCCAAAATACCAATGAAATTTGCTTCAGAAATTGCTGTAACAGGGTTTGCGACAAAACTTAATAATAAGTTTTTCAATATTTCAGCAAGACTGCCTGGCGGCACAAGGTTTTCTGCAGCAACATCAAGAATTAATGTACTAGGGAATAAAAGGCTTGCTACTACTGAACTTAAAGCAGCAAGGAACATACCAATAGCGTACATCAACATAATCGGTTTAATGTAAGAATTACTGCTACCCACTTTGAAATTTGCAATGGATGACAGTACAAGTACAAAGACCAGTATCGGTGCTACGGATTTCAATGCCTTAATGAATAAATCACCAAGCAAACTTAAATAGGGTGCAACGCCCGGAGCCACAACAGCAACCAATACACCTAAAATAATGGCGATAATAATTCGGGTTACTAAACTCAAGCGTGTAAATGCTGAAAACATAGGAGAGCCTTGTCAGAATTACAATGACAAAATGATGAAAATTAGTGCTGTATTTTATACGAAAATATAGAATGCTTATAAAATAATTTTATTTAAAAATAAATCTTTGTTTTTTATAATCTATTTTTGTGTATTAAAATGTAAGCCTTTCAAAACTCACTGTTTATCAAATTTGGTTTGATTAAACAGTGAGCGAATACACCTTTAAATTTGGTATTCAGAACTGGCTGTAGCAAGCTCTGTCATGGCTTGATAATGGGTGAGAAAAATTTGACCACTCAAATGAGTGAGTAATTTTGAGTGCTGCAATTTATCCATGACAGGACCTTTGACTTCAGAAAAATGCAGTCGAATATCTAATTTTGATAATTCAGCATTTAACTCTTCCAACATTTCTAAGGCACTTAAGTCAATTGAACTGACGCTTGAGCAATTGATAACAACATGCTCTAGGTCAATATTTTGACTGACTTCATTGATCAGGAAACCTTTAAGCGTATTGGCATTTAAAAACGAGATATTTTCATCTATACGGAGCGAGAGTATATGTGGTGCGGTATAGACATGATGACGCTGTACATTGCGGAAGTGCTGTGTGCCTTCGACTAAACCGATCACCGCAATGTGTGGACGACTGATGCGCCATAACAACAGAATAAAAGTAGAAATGATGCCAATAATGAGACCTGTAGAAATATCGATACACACCACACCGAAAAAGGTCACCCACATCGCAATCCCGTCAGCTTTTGAATAACGCCATGTATCCACAAAAGGTTTAAAGTCGACTAATTTCCAAATGGAAACAATAATTGTGGCCGCCAAGATCACTAAAGGTAAGTCTTGGAAAAAACCAGTGAAGTAGAGACTGACAACGATAATCAGCAATGACGACAACACACCTGCCATCGGTGTTTTTGCACCTGCATCTGCATTAACAACTGTACGCGATAAGCTACCCGTCACAGGAAAGGCAGAGCTAACACCTGCGCTTAGATTGGCTAAACCTAAAGCGATCAACTCTTGGTTACTATTGAGTTGGCTGCGTTGTTGTAAGGCAGTAGCTTGAGCAATAGAAAGTGACTCAACAAAACTGATCATGGCAATCATTGTTGCACCGGGCAGTAAGGTTTGTACCAATTCCCAGTTCCAATGTGGAAAGCTTAAGGGTGGAAAACCTGAAGGAATTTCACCGACAGTTTTAATGCCGACATTTTGCAGGTCAAATAACATCACCGATACAATCGAGATCACCACTAATATCAGTGGCAGTGCTTTACTTAGAAAGGCAGTAGAGCCGAATCTAGATTGAATTGATTGAGTCGCCAATATTTTCGGTACATAGATTAAAAACAGTATGGCCAGCACACCAAAAATGAGTGAAGCAAAGTGAGTCAAACTCAGGTATTCCCACAAACTTAAAACAAACTCAGGGATGTTGTTGGCTTTTAGCGGGACATCGACAAGAAACTTAAACTGACCGAGCGCAATGAGCAGAGCCGAGGCAATAATGAAGCTTTTAATGACAGGATGACTGATCAGCTGAATTAAAAAACCAAAACGTAGTACACCTAGCAGCAGAGAAATCAGCCCGACCATTAAGGCCAAAAGTGTAGCGGCTTCAATATAAACAGGCGAACCAACTTCAAATAGCGGATTGAGCGTGGCGAAGGTCATCATCGAAATGATTGCCACAGGGCCTATAGATAAGGTTGAACTTCCACCAATGAGGGCGTAGACAATCATAGGTAAAATACTGGCATATAAACCCATGATTGGGGGTAAACCTGCCAGCATGGAATACGCCATACCTTGAGGGACTAACATGGCAATCACGATTAGCGAAGCAAGTACATCAGATTTAAATTTCACAGTGCTGTAGTGCTGTAACCACTGCCAAGCAGGAAATTTCTGTAAGAAATGAGGTTTTAAATCTGACATAAACTTATCTAAATCACAATTTCATATATATTATGCATAAAAAATGCTAAGAAGTCTTGTGCAATAAATTTTGAGCGTACAACATTGCAGGAAATTTAAGGGGATATTTAAGAAGCCATCATTTTAAATGAATTAATGAAAAGTATGAGCTGATTTAAAGCTTTGGATATTCGATATAAATATAGATATTTTGAAGAAGTTTGGAGGGTAAATTGAGATATTGAATTGCTGCCCATTGCGATAATTCATCTATAGTGGTGCAAGAACAGCATGTCTGGCTTGAAATTTTAAAATAACTGAGTGTTATTTATAAGATTGGTTGCAATACAATTGGTAAAGAGTATTGAGAACTTGAACTAAATTTGCATCTTTAATTGAATAATAAATTTGCTTTCCATCACGACGCGTGGTCACAACATCACTTTTGCGTAACATCATCAGTTGTTGTGAGAGGGTTGGCTGTTTAATATCAGTGATTTCTTCAATCTGAGACACATTCAATTCTTGCTGTGCTAGATGACATAAAATTAGTAGACGATCCGTATTTGCCAGCGACTTTAAAACGCCCACGACTAATTCGGCAGAATCACGCATAGTAGTGATTTCCAGATCGGTATTCATTGGATATGTCCATACGATTAACAACAGCTCAAGTATACGGATATCACGGCTTAATACATTGAATAAATAAGACAATTTCTATGGTTTTTTATGAAATCAAATATCATTAATTTTTATAAGTTTAAATTTAGTTAATCAGTTAAATTTATTGCTTGATTTTAGTGCAAGCTTTCACAAAATGCACATAAATATAAGACATTAGCTTAAAAAATCATGCACACTTTGAAAATAATTGTATCATCTAAAGATCGTATTCAATAAATACACAAGGGATAAATAGTCATGACAACAGATTCAGCTTTTCCAGCAACGAGTAATTTAGGTATCGCAGTATATAGTAATAACGCTGAAGCGATTGGTAATACACCTTTGGTTCGTATTAATCGTGCGATTCAGTCAGATGCAACGGTCTTGGCTAAAGTTGAAAGCCGTAACCCAGCATTTTCAGTGAAATGTCGTGTAGGTGCAGCTCTCATTGCAGATGCAGAAGAAAAAGGTTTATTAAAACCGGGTATGCATATTGTAGAACCTACAAGTGGTAATACAGGGATTGCTTTGGCATTTGTTGCAGCTGCGAAAGGTTATGCAATTACATTAACCATGCCAGCAAGTATGAGTATCGAACGCCGTATGGTGTTGAAGTCTTTTGGTGCAAATCTCGTATTGACTGAACCTGCTAAAGGCATGAAAGGTGCGGTCGAAGAAGCACAGCGCCTCGTTGCCGAACATCCTGAAACGTATTATTTACCACAACAGTTTGAAAACCCTGCAAACCCTAAAATTCATGAATTGACCACTGGCCCAGAAATTTGGGAAGCAACTGGTGGTAAAGTGGATATTTTAGTATCGGGTGTAGGTACAGGTGGTACGATTTCTGGCATTTCAAGTTATTTTGAAAAAGTGAAAAATCAGCCGCTTTATTCTGTTGCGGTAGAACCGGCTGAATCCCCGATTATCGCCCAAGCGAAAAAAGGCGAAACACTGACTCCTGGGCCGCATAAAATTCAGGGGATTGGCGCTAACTTTATTCCGGGTAACTTAGATCTAGACCTTGTTGATGAAGTGATCGGTATTGAAAGTGCTGAAGCAATTGAGTGGGCGCGTAAAACGGCTACTCATGACGGTATTTTAGTGGGTATCTCTAGTGGCGCGGCAATGGCAGCTGCGGCAAAACTTGCTGCACGTCCTGAGAATGCAGGCAAAACCATTGTGGTCATTTTACCGGATGGTGGTGAACGTTATCTTTCGTCAGTTTTATTTGAAGATATTAGTGCTGACTAATAGGTCTGACATGAAAAAAAGCCCGTTCATTTGAATGGGCTTTTTTATTGATGATTTTGTTATTTATACTTGTCTTAAGCCGCGTCTTGATCATCGTTTTTGGCATTTTTTGTTTAATTTTTCGTTTAGGCGGTTCATATCCTAACTTTCGAGCGATATATTTAAACAGGAAGCCTAAGAGTATGCATATCGTGACAGCAGGGATAACCACTTGAGTGAGCCAAACATCAATATGATCTAGACTCCAACTTAAAATTAAAAATAAAAAAGCACACAAATATGCGCAGTTAAAGCAAATGTTCGACAGTTTGTACATGCGAAAGAGAGTAATTCGTTTGGTGGTCACGAATCTCTATCTTACTGAATAATGAGGAAAGGTGTAGTTTTAATATCAGAAAAATAAACTAATTGAATAATCATTATTCAATATTATTGATTATGTTTTTAAATCTTCGCAATTCTTTATACCTTAAAGAAAAGCCTTGCTGTGAGTCAGAAAAACTTGACCTTCCCATTGTGGTAAAGTTTAAGCTATAGCCTAAAACAAGCACATATGATTGGGATGTTGCCATGACAGATTCGACAGAACGCAAACTTTTTGATGGCACACTTGCTATTGAAGGGATGACCTGTGCTTCTTGTGTGGCACGGGTTGAAAAAGCCTTAAAAAAAGTCGATGGCATCACTGATGCTCAAGTGAATTTAGCCACTGAAACAGCACATGTTCAGAGTGATAAAAATGTGGATTATTCTGCTGTAATTCAGGCCGTTGAAAAGGCAGGTTTTGGCGTTGCACAAAAGCAGATTGAACTTGAAATTGAAGGAATGACTTGCGCATCGTGTGTTGCACGTGTTGAAAAAGCCTTAAAGGTAGTTCCAGAAGTCATCGATGCAAAAGTGAATTTGGCAACTGAAAAAGCCACGATTACGGCATTGGCATCTGTTGAAAATTCTGCATTGGCGAAGTCTGTAGAAAAAGCAGGTTTTCATATTGCACAGCCCAATATTGAATTAAATATTGATGGAATGACCTGTGCTTCATGTGTGGCACGGGTTGAAAAAGCCTTAAACGCTGTAGACGGTGTCAATAAAGCAACGGTAAATTTAGCCAGTGAAAAAGCCTTTGTTCAGGCGCCAGTTTCAAAAACACAGGAATTGATCGCGGCAGTTAAAAAAGCGGGATACAGTGCGACCGTTGCTACACAACTACAACCGACAATGGCAGAAAAAAAAGCCGATGAAGCTCGGTTGCTCAAACGTGATTTAATCATCGCATTGGTACTCGCTGTTCCTGTTTTTATCTTGGAGATGGGATCACATATGATTCCAGCTTTTCATCATTTTATTGCACATAATTTAGGGACACAAAATAGTTGGTATATTCAGTTTATATTAACCACTTTGGTGTTAATCCTACCCGGAAGACGCTTTTATCAGCACGGCATACCAGCACTTGCGCGACTTGCCCCAGATATGAATTCTTTGGTCGCAGTCGGGACTTTATCTGCTTATAGTTTTTCTTGTGTTGCAACATTTGCTCCGCAATTATTACCGCAAGGTACGGTTCATGTGTACTTTGAAGCAGCCGCAGTAATTGTGGCGTTGATTCTTTTGGGTCGTTTTATGGAGGCGAAAGCCAAAGGTAAAACCTCGCAAGCTATTCAATACTTAGTCGGCATGCAACCCAAAACAGCACGTGTTGAGCAATCTAGTAGCTATATAGATTTGCCGATTAGTGATGTTGAAACAGGTATGTTGATTGAAATACGGCCTGGTGAACGTTGCCCAGTCGATGGTGCTGTAGTGTCTGGGAACAGTTATATTGATGAATCCATGATCAGTGGCGAGCCAATTCCTGTCGAGAAAAAAGCCGGTGATCAAGTTGTCGGTGGAACGATTAACCAAAATGGGGCCTTGAAAATACAAGCCACTGCGGTAGGTCAAGATTCTGTTTTGGCACAAATTATCCATATGGTCGAACAGGCTCAGGGTTCAAAATTACCGATTCAAGCTTTGGTGGATAAAGTCACGTTATGGTTTGTACCGGTGGTAATGGCGTTGGCGTTGATCACCTTTTTAGTTTGGTATGTAGTTGGACCTGAACCGAGTTTAACCTATGCCTTAGTCAATGCTGTAGCAGTACTGATCATCGCATGTCCATGTGCAATGGGTTTGGCAACGCCAACATCTATCATGGTCGGTACAGGGCGAGGTGCAGAGCTTGGAGTATTGTTCCGTAAAGGTGAAGCCTTACAACAACTCAAAAATACTCAAGTGGTTGCAGTCGATAAAACAGGGACATTGACGGAAGGTAAACCGAAACTGACAGATTTTGAAGTCACTGAAGCTTTTGATAAAGATCGCGTATTTCAGTTATTGGCCTCTGTAGAGCAGAAATCTGAACATCCGATTGCCTATGCCATTGTACAAGCTGCGAAAGAGATGCAAGTGCAACTTTTAGAAGTTGAACAGTTTGATTCCGTGACTGGTGCTGGGATTCAGGCGGTTGTTGAAGGACAAAGCATTTATATTGGTGCAGATCATTTGATGCATAAACTTGGTTTAGAAACACAAATCTTTTCAGCACTGGCAGAACGCATGGGCAATGAAGGGAAAACCCCGCTCTATGTATCGATCGATCAACAGCTTGCTGCCATTGTTGCTGTAGCCGACCCAATCAAAGCTACAACCTTCGCAGCCATTCAAGCTTTGCATGATTTAGGGCTGAAAGTGGCCATGATTACAGGCGATAACCGACATACTGCCACTGCCATAGCACGACAGTTGAAGATTGATCATGTGATCGCTGAAGTAATGCCAGACCAAAAAGTGCAATCTGTACAACAATTGCAAAAAGAACATGGTGTTGTTTGTTTTGTCGGCGATGGCATTAATGATGCGCCTGCACTTGCGCAAGCAGATGTCGGCATGGCTATTGGTACAGGGACAGATGTGGCGATAGAGGCTGCGGACGTTGTGCTTATGTCGGGTAATTTACAAATGGTACCGACAGCAATCGCACTGAGTACTGCGACGATGAATAATATTCGCCAAAATCTATTTTGGGCATTTATTTACAATGCAGCATTGATTCCCGTCGCTGCAGGTGTGTTATATCCATTCTTTGGCATATTGCTTTCACCTATGTTCGCCGCAGGTGCAATGGCACTTTCATCGGTGTTTGTTGTGTCAAATGCCTTGCGTTTAAAAGCATTTAAAGGGCCAGTTTTTCAGGAGTCTTGAGATGAATATTGGACAAGCAGCGAAAGCATCGGGCATTTCTGCAAAAATGATCCGCTATTATGAATCGATTGGGCTGTTAAATAATGCGCAGCGCACCGATGCCGGCTATCGAGTTTACTCGGAAGCCGATATTAAAACCTTGAGTTTCTTAAGACATGCGCGTGATTTAGGTTTTTCTTCTGAACAAATGAAAGATTTACTTGGGCTTTGGAAAAATCAAAGTCGGCAAAGTGTAGAAGTTAAAGCATTGGCGTTAAAACATATCCAGACCTTAAATCAAAAAATCGCAGACTTACAGGCCATGGTTGAGATCTTGCAACAATCTGTAGATGGCTGTGCCGGTAATGATCAAGCCGATTGTACGATTTTAAATCAAATCGAAACGGGCATGGCTGAGTGCTGCCATACAGCAAAGATTTAAATCCGCTTGACCTTACAATCGTGGCAAGGTTTATAGTGTTGTTATTAGAAAAGAAGGATGAATATCATGAAATTTCGTATTGATAATATGACATGCGGTGGTTGCGCACGTAGCGTGACAGCAACGATTAAAGACTTAGACGAAAATGCAACAGTCACTATTGATGTAGCTACAAAATTAGTGGACGTTGAATCTAGTGCTAGTGCAGAGCAATTGATTAGCGCTTTAACCGAAGATGGTTTCCCACCTGTGATTGCATAACCTAGATATTGTCTAATGAATAAAAAAAGCCGAACAATTGTTCGGCTTTTTTATTTATAAATCAATTTTATACGGCTGAAATTTTATCTGGCGTCATCAGCGCCTGATTAATATATAGCTTGATTAAACGTTCACGTGAACCGATTGATTTTTGATAATGCGTTGAATTGAGGAGTAGGGATGCACCATAAGTGACCGTCCAAATATAGGATAAATAATCACGAATCGACATTGCGCTTTCAAGTGATTTTAGATAATCACTGGTCATATCCTTAATTTCAATAATACGTTCTTCACGAACACGATAGAGCTCTTCAAATAACTCTTTTAATTTACGCTCATTATTGGTTAAGCGTTCTTCAATGACATGTAATAATATAGTTCTATTAGAATTCAACATATTATAAAGCATATATTGTGAAACATAAGTTTTAATATCATGATTATATTTTTTTGAAATTTCTAATAATCGTTTTTCATTTAAGATAATCAGTTCTAAATATAATTGGTTTTTACTTTTAAAATGTTTATAAATCGTGCCTTTGGCAATATCTAGTTCACAAGCTAACTCACTTAAGGTGATGTCTTGATTATTATCTAATAGCAGGGTTTCTGCCATGGCTAAAATTTTTTCCTTGCGAAGGATAAAATTTTGTTGGCGTACTGAACTCATGATACCTGTTCCATAAACAGCTTGAGGGTGAACAAGCCTAGCTTAAGCTAAATCTTGTGAATCTTACATTCCACTATGGTCTCAAATATTACATAAATTGGTTTAAAAATAAACACATTAGTAGAGTGCGTAAAGCATATAGAATTCATAGCATAAAATTAATGTCAATAAAACTGAACCCTTGAGGTCATTTTTTTGAAATAAAATTCCATTTTTATTTTTTTTAATTTATTGTCTTTTCGCTTTTACAACAAAAGCAGCATTTAACAAAACGGTCTTGGTTGTTATGTTATTAATACAACCTAAATTAAACATGATTATGGGTACTATTATGTTTGGTTTTAATCAATTACCAATTATAAATTTAGTCAACTCAATAAATTTATTTAAGTGTAATAAAATAATGCTGCTCAAAATATCAGGTGGTTATTTTTCACTTGTCGGTAAAAACACATTATCTATATTCTTTTTAGATATCTATCTGAAAAAACAGATCTTTAAAAAAATCCACACAAAATTGATTTGATGATTTTGTGCGGGAGCGTGCAACTTTAAAAAAGTACTTTGTCAAAGACGCTGACAAAGCCTGTAGAAAAGGAAAGTACAATGCCAATATACAATGCGCCGTTAAAGGACATGGACTTCATCTTAAATGATGTATTCAATGCAGATGAGTTCTGGCAGTCAAATGAAAACTTAGCTCATATTGATATGGCGACTGCAAATGCTATTTTAGAAGAAATGGCTAAGTTTTCTAAAAACGTTATTCTAGACTTGAACCGTACAGCCGATGAAGAAGGTGGTGCGCAGTTTAGTAATGGTATTGTTACTACGCCTACAGGGTTTAAAGACGCTTTTAAACAATTCGCCGAAGGTGGTTGGGTTGGTTTAGGCGCTTCTGAAGAATGGGGCGGCCAAAACATGCCGAAAATGTTGACGGTACTTGCTGACGAAATGATTTGGAGTACCAATCCATCATTTATGTTGTATCCACTACTGACTGTGGGTGCAGGTATGGCGATTAATGACCGTGCTTCGCAAGAGCAAAAAGAAACCTATCTTCCAAAATTTTATACGGGTGAATGGTCAGGCACTATGTGTTTAACTGAACCACATTCAGGGACTGATTTGGGGATCATTAAAACCAAAGCAGAGCCGAATGAAGATGGTTCATTTAACATTACAGGCACGAAAATTTTCATCACCAGTGGTGAACATGATCTGTGTGAAAACATCATCCATCTTGTGTTAGCAAAAACGCCAAATGCACCTGCGGGTTCACGTGGTATTTCATTGTTTATCGTTCCAAAATTCCATGTCAATGCCGATGGCTCAGTCGGTGAACGCAATGCTGTTTCAGCGGGTTCAATTGAACACAAGATGGGTATTAAAGGTTCTGCAACGTGTGTCATGAACTTTGATGGCGCCAAAGGTTATATCGTTGGTAAAGAAAACGAAGGTCTTGCGGCGATGTTTGTCATGATGAACTATGAACGTTTATCGATGGGTATCCAAGGGATTGGTGCTGCAGAATTTGCTTACCAAAATGCTGCACAGTATGCGACTGATCGTCTACAAGGTCGTTCTGCGACAGGTGTGAAATCTCCTGAAAAACCAGCAGACTCTATTTTGGTACATGGTGATGTACGTCGTATGTTGTTGAATGTACGCGCCAACAACGAAGCATCTCGTGCATTTGCTGTGTATGTTGGTCAGCAACTGGATATTACAAAATATTCAACTGATGAAGCTGCTGTGAAAAAAGCCAATGACCGCGTGGCTTTATTGACACCTATTGCAAAAGCCTACCTAACAGATACAGCCCTACAAGCTACTTTAGAAGCGCAAATGTGCTTTGGTGGTCATGGCTATATCCGTGAATGGGGTATGGAGCAATGCATTCGTGACTTACGTATTTCACAGATTTACGAAGGCACAAATGGCGTACAAGCGATTGATTTAATTGGACGCAAAACCACGAAATGTAATGGTGCATTTATTGCCGAATACATTGCTGAAATTCGTGACTTTGCTGCAACCATGGCTGATTCAAAAGTTAAATCTGCAGCATTGCAAGTTTCTGACGAAGTTGAAGCATTAACGCAATTCATTGTAGAACAATCTAAGACCACCCCAGACTTTAGCAGTTCGGTGGCAGTCGATTACCTGCACGCTGTTGGTTTACTCAGCTTTGTGTATATGTTTGCGCGTATTAGCAAAGCTGCGGCTGCAAAACCAGAGAGCTTCTTCCAAAACAAACTGGTACTCGCAGATTTCTATGTTGAGAAAGTTCTACCTGACCTTGCTGCCCGTGCTCAACGCATTAAAGCAGGTTCTGAACTTATCATGCAGCTATCTGAAGAATACTTCACCGCTCAATCTTAAGGTTTCATCGAAACCACTGTGAAAAACATTAAGATGGAAAATCTGAGGAACCAGTCATGGTTCCTCGGGGTTAAAAGATTTAAAACAGGATGAAATAAGAAATGATTGTAATTGTAGATGGCGTACGTACAGCGATGGGTGGTTTTCAGGGTTCACTTTCATCTTGTACAGCCCCAGACTTAGGTGCTGCAGCGATTCAGGCTGTTGTTGCACGTGCAGGTTTAGAACCTACAGATATTGACGAAGTTATTTTTGGCTGTGTATTACCGGCTGGTCTTAAACAAGGTCCTGCACGCCAAGCGATGCGTCAAGCAGGCTTACCAGATACAACGGGTGCCACCACGATTAATAAAATTTGTGGTTCAGGCATGAAGGCAGTGATGCAAGCAGCTGATGCGATTAAAGCCGGTTCTGCTAATATTGTGGTTGCTGGTGGTATGGAGTCGATGTCAAATGCGCCATATTTACTTGAAAAAGCGCGTTCAGGCTATCGTATGGGTCATGGTAAAACCACAGATCACATGTTTCAAGAAGGCTTGGAAGATGCTGAGACAGGTTTATCGATGGGTATTCTGGCACAAGATATGGCAGATAAAAAAGGCTATACCCGTGAACAACAAGATGCTTTTGCCATCAACTCACTCAATAAAGCCGTTGCAGCGATTCAAGGCGGTTTCTTCAAAAATGAAATCGTGCCAGTTACTGTTAAAAGCCGTAAAGGTGACGTCGTTGTTGACACAGATGAACAGCCATTAAGTGCTAAGCCTGAAAAAATCCCAACACTGCGTCCTGCATTCAAAAAAGACGGCACGATCACAGCTGCCAATGCCAGCTCAATTTCTGACGGTGCTTCAGCTTTGGTGGTTACATCAGAAGAAACGGCTCAAGCACGTGGATTAACACCACTAGCAAAAGTTGTTGCTTATGCTACAAATTCACAGCATCCGTCAGAGTTCACGATTGCTCCAGTCGGTGCTATTGAGAAAGTGCTTGCACAAGCGGGTTGGGATGCACAAGAGGTTGACCTGTGGGAAGTCAATGAAGCATTTGCTATGGTTACAATGCTGGCGATTGATGGATTTAACTTAGATGAAGCAAAAGTGAACATTCATGGTGGTGCTTGCTCACTTGGTCACCCACTAGGTTCATCAGGTTCACGTATTATTGTGACGCTGATTCATGCCTTAAAACGCACTGGCGGTAAAAAAGGTGTCGCAGCACTGTGTATTGGTGGCGGTGAAGCAACTGCAATTGCGGTTGAACTGATTTAATTTGCCTCAATTTATATAAGTAAGCTTTTAGATAAGTACGTTTTTAGATAAGCAATAACAAACGCTATCTCAGTTCGCTGGGATGGCGAAAAAAGATGTTTATTTTGAGATATTTATTTTTTGAGATTTAATTATGAGTGGTTTAGATCGCATTCGCTTACTCTCCCTTCGCGACAAAGTGATGTCTGCTGAAAAAGCGATTGAGTTAATTCAAGATGGTTCAGTGGTTGGTTTAAGTGGTTTTGGTGGTGCAGGTGAGGCAAAGACGGTTCCTTTGGCGCTTGCAGATCATGCAGTTTCACATCCTCTTCGTATCACTTTGGCAACGGGTGCTAGTTTAGGAAATAGTATCGATGGTCGTCTCAATGCGGCACATGCGATAGAACGTCGTTATCCGTATCAGGCAGATCCAGGTTTACGTAAAGCCATCAACGCTGGCGAGGTCATGTATATTGACCAACACTTGTCTGAAATGGCCGATAATATTCGTCATCATAATTTACCGCGCATTAATGTGGCAGTTATTGCAGCGACTGCAATTACCGAAGATGGTCAAATTATTCCGACAGGTTCATGTGGTAACTCAGCAAATTTCATTGAAATGGCAGATCATGTAATTATTGAAATTGATAACACGATTAACCCAGTGCTCGAAGGTGTACATGATATATATGTTCCGAAAGCGCGACCAAACCGTGGGCCAATTCCACTGACTCAGGTCGGTGAACGTATTGGTACAATTGGGATCAATGTCAGCCCCGATAAGATTTCAGCTATTGTGTTGAATGATCTGCCAGATACCCAGTTTAAAATGGATGAACCTGATGCTGAAACCCTAGCGATTGCTCAGCACCTGATTGATTTCTTTGAAGGTGAAGTGGCAGCAGGGCGTTTGCCTGAAAATTTAGGCCCGCTACAGTCAGGTGTGGGTTCGATTGCCAATGCTGTATTCGCAGGTTTTGAGCATTCTAATTTTCATGATTTGGAAATGTATTCAGAAGTACTACAAGACTGTACTTTCCAGCTAATTGATTCTGGAAAAATGAAATTTGCCTCAGGCTGTTCAATGACATTGTCTGAGCCTTGTGCACAGCACGTGATGAACAATTTTGATCAGTACAAAGACAAAATTGTGTTACGTCCACAAGAGCTATCTAATAACCCTGAAATCATTCGACGTTTAGGCATTATCGCGATTAATACGGCGCTTGAGTTTGATATTTACGGAAACGTAAATTCGACCCATGTGACGGGTACGAAAATGATGAACGGTATCGGTGGTTCAGGAGACTTTACTCGTCATGCGCACATTGCCATTTTCGTAACCAAGTCGATTGCAAAAGGCGGTGCGATTTCATCTGTCGTGCCAATGGTGAGTCATACAGACCATACTGACCATGACGTTGATATCGTGGTTACAGAGCAGGGCTTGGCAGATTTACGTGGTCTTTCACCACGTGAGCGTGCACGTAAAGTCATTGAAATCTGTGCACATCCAGATTATCGCGCAGCATTGTTGAGCTACTTTGAACGCGCATGTGAGCGTGGTGGTCAAACGCCGCATATTTTAAAAGAGGCTTTGTCTTGGCATGCCACTTTTGAAGAAACCGGTTCAATGCGTCAAATCGTATAAATCTAAAGATTGAAAATATTTAAATAAGCCCACGATCAAGTGGGCTTATTTATTATGAAAGACTACAAATGTTTCAAAACATGACAAAAGAAAAACAGCAGGACTTGGTTTGCAACTTTTGCACAACATGAACGGTCTTAAGTTCTCTTCAAGGCTTTCTATAATGCAAAACTCATTGACAAAGAAGGTCAGTATTTTGAAAAAGATTCAATTATTTTCTGCGATGTTGTTCGCAGTTCTCCTCACTGCATGTAAACAAAGTCCAGCGCCTGATTATGCTGGAACATGGCAAAATACCGCAGTAGATCCGCAACTTGAAAATGCGCTGATTATTAGTAAAAATGGTGAAAACTATTTCATTACCAATACTTTAAAAGATAAACAAAGTGGTAAATCTGAAAAGAAAAATCCTGTACCTGCATCTGTCGCTGAATCTGGTTTACTGGCTGTAAACTCTGGGACAGGTGCTGTTGAATTTGCAATTGACGAAAAAACTGGAAATTTAGTTGGGTCTGGATCCATTTATAAAAAAGTAAAATAGATCAATTATCTATAGATGCAAAAATATCAAAAGCAGCCTCTAAGTTGGGCTGCTTTTTAACTTTTAAGCGAACGTTTATTTACTTTAACTTAGTTCAGAACCGAAGAGAAATCATGGATAAAATAATCCGCTTTATTTTTGATTTGCTCAATTTCGTGCTCTGAATATGCATCATACACGGCAACGACTTCAATACCCGCAGCATTTGCGGCTTCTACACCAATGAGTGAATCTTCAAAAATTAAACATTCTTCAGGTTTTACTGCAAAATGTTGAATCGCCTGTAAATAGACTTCAGGATGAGGCTTAATATTTTTGACATTTTCACGGGTCAGGATCAGATCAAAGCTATTTTCAAAATGCAGCTTTGGATAAATGTGGATATTTTTTTGATATCGATAAATATTTTGCAGGCTGGTCGTGGTGGTAATTGCCACCTGAATGCCTTGCTGAATGAGCTGTTGAACAAATAATGCTGCATGTGGTTTAAGCAAGATGATATGTTCTAAAAAATGCTGTGAAATGGCATATCGTTGCTGTTTGATTTGATCTGCAGAGTGTTGTTCAATTCTATAAGTATCTTTTAGATAGTTACAGTACATTAAGTAAGGGTCTGGTGTGTTTTTAAATAATTGTAGCTGAATGTCACGTTCACGTTGAATGAAATCCAGTTGGATGGTTTGTCCAGTTAACTGTTGAATCAAATCTGCATCGACCTGATTCCACACGCCAACAGAGTCGATAAGTGTGCCATCTAAATCAAAACAAACCAGTTTTTTTCCTTGAAGCATGTTGATATCCAAATTCGAGCTGTGTCTATTATGCGGACGGATTGGAGTGTTGAAAAGCTGATTGCAACTGAGCAGGCTAAACTGGCGTTTCATCTGCAATAAAAGTAATATTTCGTTATTGGCTTTTTGTATAATTCAGCAGATGATGCACAGCATAACTTGCAATATTTAATTAGGGACTAAATCTTTCGTGTTTGAATTGGACTGTAAACTTCTTAGCATTTTTTTTCATGTTTATAAGTACAAAAATGTGTCGCAAGCTGCTGAACACTTGCAAATGAGTCAGCCTACAGTCAGTAATATTTTAAATAAAATACGACAGCATTATAACGACCCCTTATTTTTACGTATCGGCAATGAAATGGTGCCTACGGAGTTATCGCGTCAATTATTTCCTTTAGTCAGCGAAGCCTTGAGTAAAGTTGAAGCCATTAATAATTTTACGATTAATTTTGATCAAGCTATTTCAGATCAACAATTTACTTTGGCCATGACCGATGTTTCGCATTTGGTTTTATTGCCTAAAATCAGCCAATATCTAAAAAAACACGCGCCACAAATACGTCTGAATGTACGCCCGATTACCACTGAAACCAGTTATCAGATGGCGAATGGTGAAATTGATTTAGCACTGGGGTTTTTACCGCATTTGGAAAGCGGCTTTTATCAGCAAAAACTGTTTGAGCAATATTATGTGGTGATTGCAGCCAAGGACCATCCACGATTAACGGGTGACACCATTACAACTGAGCAATATTTATCAGAGTCGCACATTGATATTGATGCAGGGATGGGGCACTACCATATTGAAAATGAGCTGCTTAACCTTGATTTAAAACGTGATATTTTGATGCGTTTACCTAGTTATTTAGGTGTAGGCTTAGTCGTGCAAGACACTGATGCGATTGCTACTGTGCCGTACTACTTGAGTGAAGTATTGCTTTCACGCGGAAACTTAAAAATATTTGATGCGCCGATTGCGTTTCCAACCTATGGCGTGAAGCAATATTGGCATATGTCTTGCCATCATAAAACCAGCCATCAATGGCTACGTCATATGTTCCATGAGATATTGGTAAAATAATTTTTATGCATTACATAAAGCCCAAAAATGATTTTGGGCTTTTTTTTTGCAATTTTTGCAGCAATTTTGTGCATGGGCTGCACCCGATTTGGTCATGCTATAGCTCAATACTATAAAAAAGTCTAATAAATAGCAGTATTACGTTTATATAAATTGGTAATACTAAATTGGCACAGCCTTTGCATTTCTACATACATCATAAAGTGATCTAGGGTTCCGATACATCTTCATGTATGACCGCGACCGAGAGTTCACGGCTTCGTTTTAATTCAAAGCAAAGCTGCACGGAGGGATAAAAGCCCGGGAGGTAAACAGTTAAGAATTAGGCAGAGGCTGCAATGAGCACAACACATTATCATGAAGATAAAGCACTATGGACTGAACTTTTACCGGGTGGATACCACTGGTCAGCGCGTATTCAGCGTGGGGCAGTATTACAGCTTAAATCGCTAGGGCAAAATGCCAATGTGGCACTGTACTGTGTAAATAGTGAAGATAAGCTTGAACGCTACAACATGCCAGATAGTCTTAAAGGGCAGCACACGGCATATTTAAGTACGGGTCATATTTTGGCATCGGATTTAGGCCGTGCCATGATCTCGATTGTGAAAGATGATCACGCTTGGAATGATGCTTTTTGTGCACCAAGTACAGCAGAACAAATCGAACAACAATTTGGTTCAAAAACTTTCCAAGATGCCCGTAACGATATGTACCGCAGCGGAAAGGATAGCTTGCTGCTTGAAATGACCAAGTTTGGTTTATCTGCAACTGACCTCAGCAGTACCTTAAATTTATTCTCTAAAGTTCAACCTGATGACAACGGTAACTTAAGTTATGTTGCTTCGGACAATACAAATCAAGTGATTGAACTGCGCTTTGAAATGGATTGTTTGGTGTTTTTATCTAGTGCACCACATGGATTATCTCAAGCAGAAGAATATAAACCTGCTGATGTACAACTAAGCTTATTTAAAGCCAATCCTTTAGCTGAAACAGATGTATGCCGTGATTCTTGCCCGCAAAATCAACGTGCTTTTCAAAATAATAACCGCTACTACGCTTTAACGGCTTGAGGGGAATGATCATGACAGCATTAGTAAACCCAACACAAAATCATGAAAAATCAGTGTTAAGCGAAGTATGTCCTGCCGGTGAAGCATGGATGTGCGAAGTGAAAAAAGGGCAGTTTTTCCGTATCATTGACCTCGAAGGCAATCAAGCGGTGGATACACTATTTATCTCGAGCCAAAACCCTGAAGAACGTTATAGCGCTACGGATACTTTAGCGATTAACCAACAGATCTATTTAGAAAAAGGCACAGCGCTATATACCAACTTTGGCAACAAAATTGCCACCATCCATGACGACAACTGTGGTCGTCATGACACCTTAGGCGGTGCATGTTCATGTGAAAGCAACACTGTTCGCTATGCACATGACAAATTTCCAATGCACAGTTGCCGTAATAATTTCATGATTGCGTTGTCACAACATCCGATAGCAAAAAAACATGGCTTAAATGTGCGCCATATCGGCCCAAACATTAACTTTTTTATGAATGTGCCTGTGACCGCTGAGGGACATTTGAAATTTGATGACGGTATTTCTGCACCGGGAAAATATGTCGAGATTAAAGCCGAAATGGATCTCATCGTCCTCATTTCAAATTGCCCACAACTAAACAACCCATGTAATGCTTATAACCCAACAAAAATTCAGCTGATCATCCGTGAAGGCGAGGAGTAATACTATGTTCAATAAAGTCCTCATTGCCAACCGTGGTGCAATTGCTTGTCGTGTGATCCGTACACTCAAAAAATTAGGCATTCAATCTGTTGCGGTGTATTCAGAAGCAGATCGTGATTCTTTGCATGTGACCTTGGCGGATGAAGCGGTATTTATTGGTGATAGTCCTGCCAGCCAAAGTTATTTAAATGTCGATAAAATTTTAGAAGTCGCAAAACAAACAGGCGCAGAAGCGATTCATCCCGGCTATGGTTTTTTGTCTGAAAATGCGGAATTTTGTGATCTGTGTGAAGCTCAAGGCATCGTATTTTTAGGGCCAAATTCGGCGCAAATGAAATCCTTTGGCTTAAAACATACCGCGCGTGAACTCGCGATTCAAGCAAATGTGCCTTTATTGCCGGGCAGTCAGCTTTTGGCAGATGAAGCTGAAGCACTGCTTGAAGCCAATCGTATTGGTTATCCTGTGATGCTGAAAAGTACCGCAGGCGGTGGCGGTATTGGCATGCGTTTGGTGTGGAATGAAGAAGAGCTGAAAGATGCTTATTCTACAGTGTCATATCTTGCCCAAGCCAACTTTAAAGATGCAGGTTTGTACCTTGAGAAATTTGTACAAAATGCCCGTCATATCGAAGTGCAAATTTTTGGTGATGGGAAAGGCTTGGTGTTAGCACTCGGGGAACGTGATTGTTCGGTGCAACGTCGTAACCAAAAAGTCGTGGAAGAAACGCCTGCACCGCACTTAAACGATGAACAACGTAGGTATATTCAAAATGTCGCGATTCAGTTGATGCAATCGGTGAATTACCGTTCGGCAGGTACCGTTGAATTTGTCATGGATACCGACACGCAAGAATTCTATTTCCTAGAGGTGAATACTCGTCTGCAAGTTGAACATGGTGTGACAGAGCAAGTGTTTGGTGTAGACCTTGTGGAATGGATGATCACTCTCGGTAGTGGTGATTGGATTGCACCAACAGCACAACTTGAATCGAAAGGTCATTCAATTCAAGTACGTTTATATGCAGAAGACCCAATTAAAAACTTCCAACCCAGTGCTGGTTTACTGACACATGTTGCGTTTGATGCCAATGCACGCAATGAAACTTGGGTAGAAACCGGTTCAAATGTCTCATCATTTTATGACCCGATGATTGCCAAAATCATTGTCACGGCAGATGACCGCGATTCAGCAATTCAAGCCATGACCGAAACACTCGCCAAAACATCGGTTGCAGGCATCGAAACCAATCTTGAATATCTACAAAATATTATCGATTGTGATGTATTTAAAGCCGGTACGCAAACCACACGATTCTTAAATACATTTGAGTGGAAAACCCAAAAAATTGAAGTGTTGCAATCAGGCATTCAAACTTCTGTGCAAGATGTGACAGGTCGTTTGGGCTATTGGGATGTCGGTGTGCCACCATCTGGTGCAATTGATCCACTGTCACTTAATGTTGCGAATCAATTGCTTGGCAATGCTTATAACACTGCAGGGCTTGAATGTACTTTGCAAGGACCAAGCTTAAAATTCCACTGTGATAGCCAAATTGTATTGGCGGGTGGTGATATGCCATCAACCCTTGATGGTGTGGCTGTGCCAATGTGGAAAACCGTGAATGTGCGCAAAGGTCAAGTGCTCAAATGTGGCAAAATCGCCACAGGTTGTCGCACCTATATCGGGATTAAAGGTGGTCTGAATGTGCCTGAATATTTAGGTTCACAAGCGACCTTTACCCTTGGTCAGTTTGGTGGTCATGCTGGTCGTAATTTATTGATTGGAGATATGTTGCCAATCACGGCATTTACATCTGAACAAGTGACAGCACTTGCGCCTGAACAAGTGCCAACGTTTAGTCATGAATGGGAAATTGCGGTGATGTACGGCCCGCATGGTGCACCAGACTTCTTTACTAAAAAAGACATTGATACCTTCTTTGCCAACGAGTTTGAAATTCACTTTAACTCAAGCCGTACCGGTATCCGTTTGATTGGACCAAAACCGGAATGGGCACGTGAGGATGGTGGTGAAGCAGGTCTGCATCCATCCAATATTCATGACAATGCTTATGCCATTGGTGCGATTGATTTCACCGGTGATATGCCGATTATTCTCGGTCCAGATGGTCCAAGTCTCGGTGGTTTCGTTTGTCCTGCCGTGGTGATTAATTCTGAGCTTTGGAAACTCGGTCAATTGAAAGCAGGAGACAAAGTCAGATTTATCCCTGTGAGTTATCATCAAGCTAAGCTCTTAAATGAAAAATATCATACGCAATTAGAAGTATCTGATACGCAGGCTGTGGCATTTGATCAGTCATTTTATCCTGAGTTATCTACCCTGAAAAATGCTGTGCTTGATACCTTAAAAGGTGAAAATAGTGCGCCTGATGTGGTGTATCGTCCTGCGGGCAATAACTACATGTTGGTGGAATATGGTGAGTTGGTGCTTGATCTAAACTTACGCTTCCGTATTCATGCACTCATGCAATGGGTTCAAAAGCAAAATATCACAGGGATTATTGACCTGACACCGGGGATTCGTTCGCTACAAATCCATTTTGATTCGATCAAGCTTGATCAAATTGATTTACTGCGTTTATTACAAGTTGCTGAAGCTGAATTGCCTGATGTCACAGAAATGCAAGTTCCATCACGTACGGTGTATTTACCGCTGGCTTGGGAAGATTCACAAACCCAACTGGCAACCGAACGTTATATGCAAACGGTGCGTCCAGATGCACCGTGGTGCCCAGACAATATCGAATTTATCCGTCGTATTAATGGCTTAAAAGACAAACAAGCTGTTAAAGATGTGGTGTTTGACGCAAGTTATTTGGTCATGGGCTTGGGCGATGTGTACTTAGGCGCACCTGTGGCAACGCCACTTGATCCGCGTCAGCGTTTAGTCACCACCAAATATAATCCTGCACGAACTTGGACACCTGAAAATGCTGTCGGTATTGGCGGTGCATATATGTGTGTCTATGGCATGGAAGGTCCAGGGGGCTATCAGTTTGTCGGTCGTACCACGCAAATGTGGTCACGCTACCGCAAAAATGCCGATTTTGAACAAGGCAAGCCATGGTTATTACGCTTCTTTGACCAAATTAAGTTTTATGAAGTGTCTGAAGAGAAACTCATGCAAATGCGTGAGGACTTTAAAGCAGGTCGCTTAAAACTGCATGTAGAAGAAGGTGTATTGAACCTCAAAGAATACAATGACTTCTTGACTGAAAATGCCGAATCTATCTCAGCATTTAAATCTATCCAACAAGCCAATTTTGATGAAGAACGTCGTCGTTGGCATGAAGCCGGGCTTGCAGAATATGTTTCTGAAAGCTTAGATGCTGTGACCGATGATAGTGATGTTCAAATTCCAGAAGGTGGCTGTGCAGTGGAATCGCACATGCCGGGAAGTATTTGGAAAATTGAATGCAAGTCAGGCGATATTGTGGAAGAAGGTGCAACGCTTGCTGTGATTGAAGCGATGAAGATCGAGATTCCAATTATCGCACCTGAACGTATGAAGGTTGAAGCCATTACCATTGAAAAAGGGCAAACGGTGAAAACAGGACAGGTGTTGTTTACGTTATCGCCAGTGGCTTGATGAGATAGTAATTAAAAGACCGCTTAGGCGGTCTTTTTTAGGTTTAGCTATCTGTGGTTAGATTTAATATAAGTTTGAAAATTTGCACATCTTGTTTAAAACAAAGATCTAACCAGTATTTAAAGATTAATTTGCCTTCTAGTTGATCGGGTTCAATCAGTTCAAATATTGTTTGGACAACATTTCCGTTTTCATTTTTGTAAGCTATTAATTTATCGAAGATATCCTTTGAAGTCAAAATACAATAACTCATATCAGTAAATGGTGTGCTGAAAGTTTCGCAACTTCCAATATTACAAATATATTCGCTAGCTTGATTATTTTTAAATGTAATAAAATTAGCTAAATGATCTTTGTTTTCCCATTGAAGTTTTCTTAAATATTTTTTTAATTCTGGATCACCGACGAAGAAAATTGGACTAGGCATAGATTGCGATACTGAAAGTACAACGTTTAGCAGATCATCAATGGAGTTAAATGATCTATCAAATGTTTCAGATAGATTCATAACTTTAGCAAGGATAGTATTCTTGACATTATTTTGAACAGCATCTTTTATCCATTCTTCTTCATTTGAAACATGTGAAACCTCGATTCCCTTAGCAATATATTGTTTTTGGTAGTTGTTAATTGATAAAGATCCTGAGGCTTGCTGATCTGGTATGGATGATACTTGCTGAATATCTTTGAAAAGAGATAGTGGGAAAAATTGGTTATTTTCCGCAGTGAATATATGAGAAGAGAGGATCTCCATTTCAATTAAGCGTTCCCTATCTATTTCTGCATCAATAATTCTTTGATCATTTTGATACTGTAATTGAGAAATGACTAAGTCGATAGAATGCATAAAGTTATCTTTTAATAAGTTATAATCTGCATTTTCTATAAGCGTAAAATTATGAGATTCATTAAAATGAGCATTAATAATTTGTTTCCATGAGTTGAGATCAGCGATGATTGAGTCAATATCTTGATGGCGGTAAAAACTACTAAAAATTGAAGAATACCATTTTCTTGGTAAATCCCATTTAGATATAGAAAGTGACAAGGCTAATTCGACAAAATATATTTTTAAATTATAAATACTTGCTACTTCACCCATATATACCCGACCTGATATTATTCTTTCTTTGAATATATCATTCAGAGTTTCTACAGTAGTATTTAACCAGTCGCCATACGATGAATGTCCATAAAATGGATAATCTCTTTGTCGAATAAAGATACCTAATACTTCTCCGGCATTCGAAATAGTTTTTGTTTCTTTTAGAACAGTACTCGTTAGATGGAAACGATCGCCTTTTAGTAAAGCAGTTATATATTTTTTAGCATCATTTTTTTTAAGTTTATTTTTATATCTCAATATAAAACATGCTGTTAAAATCCTTAGATCAATTTGGAGATTTTGAAATGCTAATTCATAAGCACTGTTGATAGAGAAAATTGAACCATTCAGAATAGGCAACCAAAATTTATTATCCTTTTCTTGATTTAATAAAAAGAAATTTATTAAATTCATATTCCAATTATATTCATCATTTAAATACTCACGGCTACTAAAACCTTCAAGCCAATTGTTGAGCATATCTACTCCCCATTGGATTGCTTGTGTGTTACCAAAACTTAGGGCAGATATAACTGTGGAAGCAGTTAGTTGTAAATGTGTAGTAAAGGCTAAAAGTTTTTGATTGTCTCCATAACTTCTTTTTGATTTATATTCAATATAATGCTGAATCCAACTTTCCCAAGAGGAGACAAAAGTATAAAGAATATCTTCGTAGTTATTTATTGATTTAGTATTACTTTTTATTTCAAATGAGCGCCACTTCAATAGTAGTACCCACATATTATAGCTCTCTTTAAGAAAAGTGGTTGTTTCCAATTGAGTCAATGAACTTCTGTAACCATACAATCTCTTATATAGATATAAAATTTCTTTATAAAATTCAGTGTTTATACTTATTTTTTCCACAGATTGCTGAGCTAAATGGTGATACTCTTTCATAAGGTTGTTAAAATAAGTACGTCCGAATAACTCACCAGAGGACAATAAAAGCCAATTGTCAGGTTCGTTGTTATCATTTTTAAATGATAAAGTTTCTGCTATATCCGTATGATAATTAGCAATACTGTTAATAGATTTAGAAAAAGAGCGAAAATCATTGTCCTTCAAAGCTAAATATGCAGGTTCAATGAATGTATCGAAATTTTTTAGTAGATCTTCATCATTATCTCTGTATGTAGTTTTTTTGAATGAGAAACTTAATTTAAAAATATACTGTAAGATTTTGTTGAATTTAAAATTTTTACATTTTGCTAAAGTAAAGTATCCTGTATTATTGTAACCATATTCTAGAATCAACTCACAATCTTTTAACTTATTCCTCTTAATTAAGTAAGTTTGAAAATTAATACAAAAATTAATAAGTGAAAAATTTATGTTGGATATTTCATAACCTTCATCTAGCTTTTTGTTTACTGTATATGTGTTATTTTTATCATTCCAACTGAATTGGCTTATTTTTAATAAATCTTCATTTTTATTCTTGATAAAACCTAAGCTTATAGAGTTTTTAATAAAATTGTTTTTTAACCGATGCTTGATATCATTATAGCATGCCACTTGTATTGAGAATCTTTTTATAATAATTTCTCGAGTTGAGTCATTTAGTATTTTAAATGTTTTTGTGAAAAACCATGCAGTTAGTAAAATATTAAAAGCAAACCAAGTGATTGAGGCTAAACAATAAGCTAAATAATCAATGGTACTTAAAATGGGTTCTAGAAGAAAACCAAATAAAATAAAAAGAGAAAGCCCTATACCACTTAACCCTGCAAACATAAAGCCAGAATATTTTTTATAAATTGGAAAAATTACACTGTTAGAGTGTTTGCTATTAAAAAATATGCTTATAAAGCCAACTACTAGAGGATAAACAATAGCAATTATTGTTAATTGACCACTTAGGATTGTTCCTTGCCATTCTAGTAAATTACTCCAGCTTCTAAATAAATCAGAGTAGTTGTTTTCATATTTAAAATTGAAACACAATTTTAAATATAGAGTTAATGTCAGGAAAAGTAAAGTAATAATAAGTAAGTATACTCTATAGAATGTTGACCACAGGATGATACTCCCTTCTGGAAAGCACCATTTGGTCTTTATATAAGTCTTATTTTTAAATAAAGTATCTTTTAGGTCTTTTCTAACTTTTGAATTAAGTGTATTCATAGCAAATGTTATTGTCAGATTAATATTATGATAAGTAATAATATAATTTAATTCAATGGCTTATGCTGTAAGCAACTCATTGATTAAATTTAATTACATGTCTTTTAAAAGGTCTTTAAATTGGTTGGTATTTGACTATTGTTTGCATATCTAGGACATTGCCAATATGAACAATATTATCCATTCACGCTTTGTCGCAAGCGTTTCAGACCTAAAAAAGATCCCAATGTAAGTGGTCAAAAACGGCTTTGGCGAAGCAGTTGCGATTCTCAACCGTAACAATCCAGCATTTAATTGTGTCCCTGCGGACGCCTTATGGATTTAATAGAAGACAAAAAAACTGCTTAAACTTGCTGAAGAAGCACAAACAGAAAAAACCGTAAAGGTAAGCCTAAAAGACCTACGAGGTCGAGTTCACAAAAACCGCGCTTAAAATTTCGCTTATTTATCCAAATGTTCTCTCAAAATGCGTCGTAACTCTAAAATGGCATCCGCAGACTCATGAATTGAATGTCCACCATAGAAAATCTTTTCAGACACCGCGCCATCTAAATGAGAACTTGTATAGGGAACAATGCCATCCGACATTTTGCTCGGTTCAGTACTTTGCGTCTGATTCCCCATAATAGAATGATAGGGAATATCTTTATTTGGCATGATGTCAGCAGACAACAGCATAAAACGTGATTTTTGACTTAAATCTGCTGGCCCAGACTTAATCAGACCCATAGTTGAATTTTTTGCATTTGGGATTTCAACATTGACATCATTTAAAAAACTTAAAGGCAATACCACGATTTTTTTCGCCAAATTGGTAAACCAGCGGTCTGCATAGTCAGTACCATGATGCGGTGCGGCAATGAAAATTGCACGACTAACTGGCTTCAATGGTTTAAAGACAAAACGATCGCGGATAATTGGATGACGTTGTAACTGTGTATTTTGTTCATAGTTCATGAGTGGAATAGCTTGAGCGGAAATATCTGCATCACTAACCAATAAACGACTGATGATGCCGCCCATACTATGTCCGATAATGACAGCATCTTGAGCCGAAGGCGTATTGGGCTGAACAGTTGCAAATGCCTGTTTGAGTAAAGCATTGATTTGAAAACGACTCTCAAATATTGGCATATTGGTTGAGTAAAACACTTGCCAAACTTGGTAATGATTACGTAGTTTTTGATCACCCATAATATTATTGGTCAGGCCGATCCACGTTTCAGGACTGCTGGCTAATCCGTGAACCATGACAATAATCTTTTTATTGGGTTGATAGGGCTCTAACATAAACACATGTGGCATGCGCAAATGTTCTTCTTTATTCAGAAGTGTCCAATAGCCAGATTGTCCTAATTTATTTTCGGCTAACCAAAGTCCATAAGGCACAGAATAATTGGCTGTTAGCGTATAGGACTGAGATTCAATTTTTGCCTTTTTAAATTGATAGGGATTAAATAATTCAACCTTAAAGTCTGATTGCGGCGACAAAATTTCACTAATGCTGCTATTGGTCTTGGCAGGCTCGGCGATCGCACTGACAGATAAATAGCGTGCTGTATGGATATTGGGGTTGGATTTATTTGAATAATATTGTTCAGGATCTAGTACAAAAGGCTGCGCAGCAGACAGATCCGTAGCTTTTTTGACTAAGACAAATTCAGAACCAATGCCTTCCTGACGGTTAATGGTTTTTAAGCCTGAAAAATTAAAATTATAGCTCGACAGTAATTTATCAATGTCCGCATTTTTGATTTCAGGATAATGCTCATAGTTAAAATGATAAAGCGATGAACCCAGCATTAAACTTTCAGGCATTTGCTGATAGTCAAAACGGGTAAATGATGAGGTGATTAAACGTGATAAAGCCACATTATAAAAGGTGCGGACTTGTCCCTGACGCAAATCAAATAAGCGTTCCTCTGGGGCTTGAGCGGATTTAAATAGATAGACATAGCTGTAGCGCAGACTGAAATCAAAGTCTGCAAACTGCTGATCCATACACATTTTTATTTTGCTTGATGCGAGTTTTCCGCTGTGTTGTTTTAAGCTTTTTTTGCATTGTGGATTTTGATCGGCGCTTAAAGCACGTGCCATGTACAGCTCACTTGCTGCGGCATAGACTTGAGCAATATCTAAAGTTTCATTGTTACGCATTTTGTGAATACAGTTTTCAAGCGCATTTAAACAAGATTGGTCGCTTTCATTCACCATTAACAGGATTTGATGGCTAAATGTACTGAGCTTTTGATGGGTTAATATGCTGTCTGTTTTATTATTTAGTGACGCACTGAGTTGATTTTCTTGTAATTAGACCAATTGGCATCCACTGAGCAAACTCAGGCTGATGATACACATAAAACGAGCGGGTAAATGCGTGAAAGGCATCATTGGAAAGGTCACAGGCATCTATTTTTTGTTATTTTAACCTTTATAAAATAGTAAAAATAGGGCAGGTGTTACAGCGCTCAATCCAAGAAAATTACTACGTATACATCCTTTCTATAAGCTAATGTACGAATGCTGTAATACAGAAAAGTTGATCTGAGGTTCAAACAATATCACGTATTAAATTTAATCTAATTGTGCTGCTGATTTTTTAAGGTCATGTTGAGCAGTTTGTGGTGAATGAATCGTAATTTATCCAATACTGGATTCGACAATGTAAATGGATATGCATCATCTAAGCCCATGCTGCGGTTCAACGCATTTAAATTAAAGGTCAAGGTCATCCAGTGTTGCAGTAGTAGGTCAAAATCCTGAGCGCCAATCGGGTTTTCTTTTAATTCTAAATTATTCAAATTTGACTTATTGGTTTTGACCACTAATCCTGCATAATAGGCTGTTTCTAGGGTGTCCATCATATGCAAATAATGCGCCCATGTTTCCGCCCAATCTTCCCAAGGATGCGTACTGGCATATGAACTGACATAGTAATCCGCCCAATTTTGTGGCGCACCGTCATTATAATGTCGTTTCAAAGCTTCACTATAATCTTGTCGTTCATCACCAAATAGTTCCCGAAATTCATCAATCAGCTCTGGGTGTAAATGTTTGATCAAATCAAAATAATAATGACCGCTTTCATGTCTAAAATGACCTAGAAGTGTACGGTAGTTTTCACCCATTTTTATGCGCGTTGTTTCACGGTAAATCACATCTGCTTCACTGGCATTCAAGGTAATAATGCCATTGGCATGACCGGTCATCACCGGCGCATCTTCCGTGGGCATGAGAAAATCAAAACGCAGCCCAAAACGGTCATCTTGACTGCGTTTAGGACGCGGCATGGTATTCAGTTGCTGCATTAAATACAAAAAACGCCGTTTGGCATGTTCCAATCGTGCCCAGTACACAATATGGTCTGGGTTATCTAAGTTGGGAATGGTATGTGTCAGTAGGCAAGATTCACAATAAATTTCTTCACTGTCGGCAAGCACCATCCAGTTGCATACCTGATGATGCTGATAATTATGACAAGGTTTAAAGCGTTTTCCCTTTATTTCAGGATTTAACGCAAGCCACAGCGTAGTGCTGTGCTTTTCAAAACAGCCCATTTGCTTTTCAGAGGCAATATAACCCAGCGCAGTCTGACAATTGACACAGTGTGAATTGGCAAAAAAGATTTGGTTAGAACATACCGCGCAACTGAAATACTTCATAGGCGTTGAGTGATTAATAGAATGATCAATCAGTATAAATGATGTTCAATGTTGATGAAATAAATTGAACTTCGAGTTTGTTGCATGTCGGTCAATGCTCTTGTTTAAGAACAACGATTTTTTAGAAATAGTCCTTCATCAAAAGACACATCGCAGCAATAGTGCAAAGGGGTCTCTACGAGTGCATTTTTTGCACAAATGATGAACAATAAAATCTAAAAGAAAGCTAAAAGTCCAAAAGAATCGATCATTTTTCATATTCCTCACTTGGCACAGTTTCTGCATTTCTAACGATATTACGAAATAAATATTTTGTATTACTCAAACAGGAGATGCATATGAACCACCATCAATCTGCAACATTTCTGCATCAATTAAAGCAATTTTTTATTGAGCTACTGAGCGCCCGTGCGGGTTTCTATATTCAGCAAAAAAAATAAGGAACAACAGTGCCTAAACAAAAGCTGGCGCGTATCAGTATTACTGTGCCTGAAAAAACAGTCGATGCTTTGGATCAAAAAATTGTCGATCAGCATTATGAAAGCCGTTCTCAGGCCATTGTCGACATGATCAATAAGCATCTGATTGCCGATCAGGAGCTACGCAATGAAGTGATGGTCGGCACGTTTACCTTACTTTATGACGCAAGTAGTACGGCGCTACGTATTCAGCTTTTAGATTTACAGCAGCAGTTTTTAGAACAAGTGGTGAGTTCGCTGCATATTCAACTCGATGACCACAAAATTTTAGAAGTCATGATTCTGCAAGGCGTCAGTTCAGAGCTCAAAGTTATCAGTCAGCATTTTTCAGCACTTAAAGGTGTGATTAAAGGACATTTGGAGTTGATGGACGCTGTAATGCCGCCAATTCCGCAAAATGCAAAGGATTTAGGAGTTTAAAATGGGCCAATTATATCGATCACAAGATCAGTTTAAAGATCAAATCACAAACCAAAAGCAAGCACATGCTAATGCAGCCAACCATAGACCAAATCGTGCAAAGCGTAATGCTCAATCTGTCAGTAATCCGAATACACCATCGTTTTTGAACACCAATACCAAATTTAACTGTAATGCCATCGGGGAAATCGAACTATGATCAAAAAATCCTGCTTATCTGCATCCGTTGTGACCGCTATCTTACTGGGGGGGTGTGACAATACAGCCAAAATACCTGAACCAAACGCGCAAGCAGAAGGCACAGTCAATACAAAAGCCATCACGATCGGCTATAGCGACTGGCCTGGTTTTGTCGCATGGCAAGTTGCTATTGAAAAAGGCTGGTTAAAAGAAGCCGGTGTCAATGTAGACTTTAAATGGTTTGATTATTCAGCCTCACTATCTGCATTTGCTGCAAATCAGTTGGATGCCGTTTTGGTCACCAATGGTGACAACTTAGTCACAGGTTCTGGCGGCACAAAAGGCGTCATGATTATGGCGACGGACTATTCTGCGGGTAATGATGTCATCATTGCTAAAGATGGCATCAATAGCTTAACTGATTTAAAAGGAAAAAGTGTCGCGACAGAAAAAGGCTTGGTTGATCATTTGCTTTTGGCGACTGCGTTGGATGATGCAAAAATTCAAGCCTCTGAAGTAAAGTTGGTCAACACCATGACTAATGAGCTACCACAAGTATTTGCAAGTCCTGATATTGCAGCGATTGCCGTGTGGCAACCGGTTGCAAATCAAGCGCTGAAAGCAGTTGCTGGCTCTAAAATCATTTATACATCGAAAGATAAAGCCGGTCTGATTTACGACACGTTAACCGTCAATATGACGCATTTATCTGCCAACAAAGAAGAATGGAAAAAAATCATTCAAGTTTGGGATAAAACGGTTAAATACATCAATGACCCTGCAACGCATGCCGATGCAGTGAAAATCATGTCAACCCGAGTTGGTGTTGACCCTGCACAATATGAACAGTTTATTGGAGGCACACATTTATTGGACTTGGCTGCCAATAAACAAGTCTTTAAAAAAGGTACAGGATTTGATTCACTTTATGGCTCGAGTTATCACGTGAACAAATTTAATGTTGCCAATGGCATTTATAAAACCGAAATGGATGTCGATGGATCAATCTATCCAACGTTGGTTGAAGAACTGAAATAAGTTGAAATATAGCTAAAAAAAGCCCTGAATGATGTAAAAATTTCAGGGCTTAACAACATCAAATTAATATCCATAAAAAATAACGAAGGGCAGAACTCAAGCTTCTTCATCCATCGCATTGGAATAAAACTTCACACCCAATTTGATTCGGTCACGGCCTTGGCTCATACGCCAGCGGTTGGTATCGCGCAGTGAATACACACAGCCGCAGTATTCCTGCTGATAAAATTCTTCTTTTTTACTGATTTCCAGCATGCGTACAGCACCGCCATTTTTACGCCAGTTATAGTCCCAATAGGTTATTCCGTCATAATGTGAAGCCGAACGATGACCACAGTCATTAATCTGCTGCATATTTTTCCAGCGTGAAATACCCAGTGAACTGCTGATTAGGCTAAAGCCATGTTCTGCTGCATATAATGCCGTACGTTCAAAGCGCATATCAAAACACATGGTACAGCGGATACCTTTTTCAGGCTCATTTTCCATGCCTTTGGCGCGTTCAAACCAGTTGTCTGTGTCGTAATCACAGTCGATAAACGGAATATTGTGTTTTTCTGCAAAGCGGATATTTTCCTCTTTACGGATTTCATATTCTTTTACTGGATGAATATTGGGATTGTAAAAAAAGATCGAAAAATCAATACTAGATTCAATTAAAGTTTCCATGACTTCGCCAGAACAGGGCGCACAGCAAGAATGCAATAAAAGCTTGTCATGACCTGTTGGGAGCGTCAGTTTCTGACGGTCAAGTTTGTTAGACATAATCATAAGCTATAAGTATAAACTTTATATTTTAGCGATTCATGGACATATCAAAGCTCGAATATGCTGATTTTTTCTAAGTTGGAGCTGAGTCAGATTCAGTATAGCGACTTAAAATTGAAATCAATTTGAAGATGCATTTATTTTATTTAGTGTTCATCTGCTGATTCCATTCAATCTGAAAATCATGCGCCAATTGGTCTAATTGAGTTGCTTTAAGGTTTTTAATCAGCACTTCTTGCGCTTCAAAAAAGACATGATCAAGTGCCCGATTGACCACCAGTTCTACCAAGCAATCTGGCTGCATATTTTCATTGCCAATGGCGAAAATAGAAGGTTCACCGACAGCAAGGTAAATGTCATACAGCGAAATGTCATGCAGAGGTTTAATCAAACTCCAGCCGCCACCAGGGCCTTTCTCAGAATCAACAAATCCATGTTTTTTTAAGCCAGACATGGTTCTACGCACCACAACAGGATTTGTTTCCAGCATTTCGGCAATCTGATCTGAAGTGAAAGGCTTATTTTCACGTGCCATGTGCAGCAGGACATGCAGCATTCGTGAAAGTTTACTGTCTTTACGCATGAGGAAATAGATGATTAGGGTAATTAATAGATTGTAACATTAAAAGTTTCTTATAAGCATATTAAGTGATATAGTAACTTTTAAAGTTACATATAGGCATTATGAATATGAATTATGAAGTTGTGATTATTGGTGGTAGTTATGCAGGGCTTTCTGCAGCTTTACCTTTAGCACGTGCGCGCCGCCGTATTTTAATTATTGAGGCAGGGCAACGTCGTAATCGTTTTGCTGAACATTCACATAATTTTTTGACGCAAGATGGCCGATCACCAAGTGCTATTGCAGCAGAAGCTAAAGCACAATTAGAAAAGTATTCCACGATTTCATGGCTTGCTGAAACGGTTACAGATGTAAAAGCGCTTGATGGAAAATATTTAATTGTTGCAGGTAATCAGCACATTCAAGCTGAAAAAATGATTATTGCCACTGGCGTACGTGACGAATTGCCTCAAGTTGATGGTTTGGCCGAACGTTGGGGGAAATCTGTTTATCACTGTCCATATTGTGATGGTTATGAACTAAATTTAGGTGAAGTCGGCATGCTGGTATCGGGTATGCATTCGTTACATATGGCATTGATGCTACCAGATTGGGGTAATACAACGCTGTTTTTAAATGATGCCATTAGTGCAGATCAATTGGATGATGAGCTATTAGCGAAGCTTTCAAAACGTCAAATTCAGATTGAAACGCGCAAAATTTCACGTATCGAAGGGCTTTGTGAGGTAATTTTTGATGATGGTGAAAAAACAGTGCTTGACGGTTTGTTTGTTTCAACTGTGACTCGTTTGCAAGCAGATTGGATTCATCATTTAGGTTTAGAGATTGACTGCAATGAATATGGCGAGGCCATTAAAACTTCGCCAGCCAAGGAAACAAATGTTAAAGGGATCTATGCTTGCGGTGATGTGACCCGTTCTGGCGGTTCAGTTGCATTATCTGTAGGTGATGGAGCAATGACAGGGATTGTCGTGCATAAATCTTTTATTTTTTAAAGTATTGGCATAGCAATTTACAAATATAGGGCAAGTATCTAAATGATAAATTTGGGTACTTGGACCTAAATATAAGAAATGAAAATCCAGTTAATAATTTGATCTTTTCTCAGTTTAAGCTGAGTTTAATTCACTTAGAACGATAAATAATCATATTCTAAAAGCGGACATACTTATCGATGATTTTCATTTTATCCTAAAAAATCAGTAGAATATAGATATGAATACTTATTAAAAAATATCATAAAGCATTGTTTATATTTAATTTATTTTAAAATTATTTATATCCAGATTATTTTTAAAATGCTCTCATCGAGCCAAGTTGAAATATATTCATCCTATAAAATTACCAAACATGAATTTCACTCACTTTGTATTGAGGTTAAATCATTTTTATTCATCTTAAGATTCACGTATAAATTACTCCATACAGAAATTTTGATTATTTTAATTTTAGGGTTGTGAATCTCCATGAGTAATAAATTTGCATGTTCAATCAAACGTATCCGCTTTGATGAAAACTATAAACCAGCTGACAATACACGTTTAACAACGAACTTTGCTAACTTGGCGCGCGGTGAGCACCGTGAAGAAAATCTACGTCGTACATTGGCAATGATCAATAACCGCTTCAATACTTTGGCCAGCTGTGATAACCCAAATGCGGATCGTTATTCACTTGAAATTGACATCATTTCCGCTGAACTCGATGTAGAGGGTAATGGTCAAACTTTCCCGTTTATTGAAACTTTAAAAAGCACCATCATCGACCATAAAACCAATGAACGCATTGAAGGCATGATCGGCAACAGTTTTTCATCGTATGTACGTGACTATGACTTCAGTGTGGTATTACCGGCACTCGGCTGCAAGTTCAATGAAAAACCTGAAGATTTTGGCGATTTACATGGCAAGCTATATCAACATTTGATCAATTCAGATGTATTCAAAGCTGAATTTAAAAAACAACCTGTAATTTGCTTAAGTGTTTCAACGACAAAAACCTATTACCGTACTGCAAATGTGCATCCGATCTTAGGTGTGGAATACACCAATGATGATCATTCACGTACCGATGACTATTTTGCAAAAATGGGCTTAAGCGTTCGTTACTTCAAACCTGAAAATGCGACTGCGCCATTGGCATTTTATTCAGCAAATAACTTGCTCAGCGACTATACAGATTTCGAACTGATCAGCGCGATCAGCACCATGGAAAGCTTCCAAAAAATCTATCGTCCTGAAATTTACAATACCAATGCGGCTGCAGGCTTGGTGTATCAACCAAGCTTAAGCTTTGGCGATTACTCACTAACCCGTATTGTGTATGACCGTGTTGAACGTGGTCAGTTAGCAGTTAAACAGGGCAAATGGACAGAAGAGAACTTTATCCAGCCATATAAAGACATTCTGAATGAGTGGGCGGCTAATTTTAGTATTGAAAATGCAGATGCAGCTTAATTTTAAATCATGAGTGATTTAAAGCAGCTGTTTTAAAGAATATGTTTCATGCATCAGTTAATTTGTGATCAATATTTATTTCATAAAGAAATTTCCCTCTCCTTTTAAGGAGAGGGTTAGGGAGAGGATTTATATGAAAATCTCCCTCATCCTCTTGCGGAGCATGCTCCTCATCCCAAAGGGAGAAGGGACTCTCAATATGAATTTAATAATCAATTGATGACATTTTGTTTTTGCGAAATTTAGAATATAGAGATAGAAGATCGAATATGGCCATTTTACTCCCAACTTCAACTGCTGGCAGCTTACCTAAACCATCTTGGCTGGCTGAACCTGAAAAATTGTGGTCAGCATGGAAACTTGAAGGCGAAGAATTATTAGATGCAAAACGTGATGCGTTGAAATTATCTTTGCATGAACAAATCCATGCAGGCATTGATATTGTCAGTGATGGTGAACAAACCCGTCAGCATTTTGTGACCACATTTATTGAACATCTTGAAGGGGTAGATTTCGAAAAGCGTGAAACGATGCGTATTCGAAATCGTTATGATGCAAGTGTCCCGTCTGTGGTGGGCGAAGTATCGCGTAAGAAAGCAGTGTTTGTTGATGATGCAAAATTCCTACGCAGCCAAACCAATCAGCCGATCAAATGGGCACTGCCTGGCCCAATGACGATGATTGATACTTTGTATGATGGTCATTACAAGAGCCGTGAAAAATTGGCTTGGGAATTTGCTAAAATCCTGAATCAAGAAGCGTTAGAGCTTGAAGCGGCAGGCGTAGACATTATTCAATTTGATGAGCCTGCGTTTAACGTATTTTTTGATGAAGTCAATGACTGGGGTATTGCGACCTTAGAGCGTGCGCTTGAAGGTTTGAAATGTGAAACTGCTGTTCACATTTGCTATGGTTATGGCATCAAAGCCAATACCGATTGGAAACAGACTTTGGGTAATGAATGGCGCCAATACGAAGAATCATTCCCGAAACTGCAGCAATCTAAGCTCGATATTATCTCGCTTGAATGCCAAAACTCTCGTGTACCGATGGATTTAATTGAACTGATTCGCGGTAAAAAAGTGATGGTTGGCGCAATTGATGTAGCAACCAATCAGGTTGAAACAGCAGAAGAAGTAGCTAATACATTACGCAAAGCATTGCAGTTTGTAGATGCCGACAAGCTATATCCTTCAACAAACTGCGGTATGGCGCCTTTACCTCGCCAAGTGGCGCAAGGCAAACTAAATGCGTTAAGCGCAGGCGCTGCCATTATTCGCCAAGAATTGACCGCATAAATTCGAGCTGACTCAATTTCATGTAAGGGCAATAAGGAAATTAAATTTGCTATTGCCCAAACCTGAGAAAGAGATAAGCCATATAGACCATTGAGATTGAAGAGATGATTGAAGCAACTGATTTTAGAAATGCAATGTCTTTATTGACGACTGCAGTCAACGTGATTACGACTGAGGGCGAAGCAGGCATGCATGGATTTACAGCATCAGCAGTATGCAGTGTGACAGATACACCGCCAACTTTGCTGGTTTGTATGAATCAATCATCTCGTTCTCATGCGCATTTTCTTGAAAATAAAGTTCTGTCTGTCAATGTTTTGGGCGCACAGCATGAGCAGATTTCCAATGCTTTTGCTTCAAGCAAATTCAATTCGGAAGAGCGGTTTAAATTGGGTTCTTGGACCACATTAGAAACAGGTTCACCAATATTAAAAGATGCTTTGGTCAGTTTTGACTGTCAGATTGAACAGATTCAAGAAGTGGGTACGCACAGCGTGTTTATGTGCCGTGTGGTCGCAATCAAGCAAAGTCAGCAGGAGGAAAGCTTGGTGTATTTCAACCGTGCTTATCATGCTGTGGGTCAAGTGGAGTTGGCTTAATCACTTCGTAAATTATTTATAATCAATATTAGATTTCTTGCCAAAGTCAAAAAACATTCAGAATGTGATTTTAAATGAGTAACTAAAAGTTGCTTCTCCCTTTGTGATGAGGAGCATGTTCCTCATCCTTTAAAAAAGAGAGGGAACATTCATTATTCACCGAATGATAGTACATATTTGATTTATACAAGATTTCTCTTCATTTTAAATCGGTATATTGTGGAACTCATTACTTTCTTAATTATTGGTGCATTTGCTGGTTTTGCTGCAGGGCTGTTTGGCGTCGGTGGCGGTACTATCATTGTGCCATTGCTCTATATTGTTTTTAGCCAAATGGGCTATAGCCCTGATGTGATTATGCATTTGGCGCTTGGTACATCTTTGGCTACGATTGTGGTGACATCGATCAGCTCCTTAATGGCGCACAATAAAAATGGCGCTGTGATTTGGCCTGTATTTAAAAATTTAGCTCCGCCAATGGCGATTGGCTGTTTTGCAGGCGCCGGCATTGCAGGATGGCTGTCAGGTTTACATCTGCAAATGATTGTCGGCGTGTTTTTACTTTGGGTGGCTTATACCATGTTTATGGGAGCAAAAAAGCCAGTCCATCCCAACAAAACACTGCCATCTACAGCTAAACAAATTGCAGCAGGTTCGGGTATCGGCGTTGCATCTGCCATCTTCGGGATTGGCGGCGGCAGTATTACGGTGCCGTATTTAACGGCAAATGGCGTGGTGATGCAAAAAGCGGTCGGGACGTCTGCCGCTTGCGGTTTACCCATTGCCATTGCTGGTGCATTAGGCTTTATGTTTTTTGGTATGCAACAGCAAGTTGAAATTCCAAATACCATTGGCTTTATTCATATCTATGCCTTTTTGGGCATTAGTGTGATGAGTTTCTTTACGGCTAAATATGGCGCGAAAACTGCGCATGCGCTTTCACCAGCAGTACTGAAAAAATGTTTTGCTGTGCTGTTATGTATTGTTGGATGCTTTTTTCTAGTGAAAGGCATTTTATAGAAGCCGACTGATCACAGTTAATTCATTCGAAACGTATGCTCTAGTGTGCAACAGCAAGCTAGAGCATTTTTATCTATAGTAATTTAAGTCTTTAAAATTTCAGAGATATTATTTAAAAACTACATTACAAAACTGACATTTCAAAGCTCTGTACTCTTAGAAAAAACATTGATAATCACAATACCTAATAAAATAAAGGCCAAACCAATCATGGCAGGCAGGTCTAAATTTTGTTTAAACACAACCCAGCCCACACATGAAATAAGCACAATGCCTGCAGCGGACCACATGGCGTAGGCTAAGCCCATGGGAATCGATTTAAAGGTCAAACCTAAAAAGAAGAGCGCAATGGCATAGCCCAACACGGTAAAAATAATCGGCACAAGTTCAGTAAAGCCATTACTGGCTTTTAAGGCGGATGTAGCAATCACTTCGGCAATGATTGCAATAAGCAAATAAATAAACGACATTGATTTCCTATAGGCATTCTACTGCATGATGTAAGAGATGCTGTTTTTCATTTCGTAACCAATCTGTACTTTCTGTCGTGGTATCAGTGTGATGCTGAAATGCATAATGTGGAACATAAATATCCACCTCAAATATCAGCTGTATTGCTTGACCGTTAATAATTAGGTTTTGCTTTAAATGTGTTTCATCAATAAATTCAAAATGATCAAAATTAAGTGATTGATCTTGCTGAGAGGAAGTCGTTGTATAGTACTTATGCAGACCATCTACAGCGATGGATACTTCAAAGCTTTCAATCACCTTTTCATATATAGTAGGTGCAGATGATATGTTGATGCTGGCAACTGTTTGCTGATCTGCAGGTAAACGACTCAGTGCAAAGGCCACATGCTTATCACAAATAATTAAACCGCCATCCATCTGCAAAGGTTGATGATTTTCTACATCGAGGGCTGACTGCAACCGCAGGCCTAAAAACAGCCCTTCATGAACTTGCTGACGCCAGTCTTCGACATACGCATTGCTTGGAGAGAATTCTAAAATACAGTTGCCAATCGCATGCAACTTGGCAGGTTCTGGCCATTGCACATGATTTTGATAATTTGAGTGTGCTTTAACGTCCCAAGATAATAATTGTTGTTTAGCATCCCAAAGAGTGTTGCCAATCCAGCCTTGACGCTCATTTACTGGCGTATTTTCTTGGCTTTTTAAACGTAGATCGATGGTGAAACTACGTGACTGAAACCAATACACAATGGTTTTTTCATCCGTTAAACCATTTGAAAAACTAATGCTTTTACGGCGAAAAGCACCATACAAATAGTCTGGAATAGGACCTGAAACCTCTTGGCTGGCTGGAAGCTGTGCTAAAGCCTGAAATAGATTCATGCGCTTGCTCCTTGTACTTCTGTATTTTCATCCATACCAAATGATGACAAAGGCACAGCATTTCTTAGACTCAGCTCTCCTGAAGCGATACGTTTTTTGAGATAACTAAAGGTTTGCGCGGTTTGATTAAATAAATGCTCACCGCCAATTAAGGGCTGATATTTGGGCGCGTCAGTAGAATGTACTGGCTCAATGATCGTGTCGTAATTACAGGCACAGAACAGAGGAAAAGAGTAGCGCTCTTCAGAGACTTTTTTAACACGGTGTTTGGTGGCCAGATATTTGCCATTCGACAAAATTTCCATCATGTCGCCAATATTCATCACCAAGGTATTTTCAATCAATGGAATATTCATCCATTCACCTTGTTTATTTAATACCTGTAAACCCGGCGCTGTCGGCAAGAGCAGTGTAAAACACTCATAGTCTGTATGTGCGCCAATGCCTTCTGCATCTTGTACTTCAGGGTTATAGGGATAATGGATTAGACGCAGTTGGCTGGTCGGATGAGTAATTTTGTGATCAAAAAAATGCTCATCAACATTCAATGCTAAAGCAAAGGCCTGAAAAATCTGCTCACTAATACTGCGTAAATGGTGGTAATAATCACTGACTGTACTTTTAAATGTGGCATCATCTGGCCATAAAGTAGGGCCAATTAAAGGAAATGCCTTAGTTTCGCCATGATAGGGTCTGTTGACATTTGTTGATTAAAAAAATAGCGAGATAGTAAAATTAAATCGCCAAACCCAATTTTACACTCGCTATGCCTCGAACAATGCTAAATGATCAACACTGGTCCAAGTTACTTGCTATTTTCCGTCACTTTAATATTTATCTCAAATTAAATTTACGGAATTTTATTGAAGCGATTTTATTTCGAATTAGAACAGGCTGTCCTTGGCGTGATTTACCTCAAGAGTTTGGTAAATCAAATTCTATTTTTAAGAAATATAATCGATGGTCTAAAAATAGTAAGTTTATGAATATTTTTAAATTATTCAGCCAGCATGCTGATAAAGAGTGGATTTTTATCGATGGGAGCCATGTACGAGCGCATCAACATTCAGCTGGTATTAAGAATCAAAGTATTTCCAAAAGTATTGGTGGTAATAGTTCAAAAATACATTTAGCAATCGATTCAAATGGTAATCCTATTGAATT